>JBDLIU010000523.1:0-2921 GCA_039714715.1 Bacteroidota bacterium | reverse complement strand
ATCAGCACTGGATCATCCAAATATTTGTACAATCCATGAAATTGGTGAAACGGATGATAATCAACTATTCATTGCAATGTCATATTATGAAGGAGAAACTTTAAAAAAGAAAATAGAGAAAGGTCCAATAAAAACAGAAGATGCCATTGAAATTACAATTCAAATAGCAAAAGGATTGGAAAAGGCACATGAAAAAGGGATAATACACCGTGATATAAAACCGGCAAACATTTTTTTAACAAATGAAGGAATAGTAAAGATACTTGATTTTGGATTAGCGAAAAGTGCATCAAGAGATACGATGACTCAACTAGGTTCAACAATGGGAACAGTTGCATATATGTCTCCCGAGCAGACACGAGGAAGTGAAGTTGATCATCGAACCGATATATGGTCTTTGGGAGTCATTTTATATGAAATGTTAACTGGTCAGCAGCCATTTAAGGGTGATTACGAACAAGCGGTGGTTTATTCTATAATTAACGAAGAACCAGAGCCACAAACTGGAATACGAAACGGTGTGTCTATGGATATAGAAAGAATAGTAAATAAATGCTTAGATAAAAATCAAATTAATCGCTATCAGACTATAGAGAATCTAACGACAGCTTTGCAATTAATACCAAAGGATTCAAAAACTAAAATTCATATTTCAGGTACATCTCATTCTAAAATTAGATACAAATCACGTACAAAAACAATTGTCTACTTTGTAGTGTTATTTATACTATGTATATCGATCGCGAGCTTTTTCATTTTCTTGAAAAACAGTAAATCAGACAAGTTTGAAAACAGTTATGTGGATCAAACAAGATGGAAAAAGTCAATTGCGGTGCTTCCTTTTGTAGATATGAGTTCAGAAAAAGACCAGGAATATTTTTGTGATGGCATTTCAGAGGAAATTATTAATACACTGAGTCATATAAATGAATTACGGGTTGTAGCTCGAACATCGGTCTTTTCATTTAAAGGAAAAAACATAGATGTCCGTGAAATTGGAGAAAAATTAAATGTCGAATACATCCTTGAAGGCAGTGTTAGAAAATCAGAAAATCGTTTACGAATTACAGCTCAATTGATTAAGGCTACTGATGGATATCATCTTTGGTCAAATAAATTCGACCGAAATATGGTGGATATATTTAAAATCCAAGAAGAAATATCCATGGCAGTGATGAAAAATCTAAAGGTAAAATTATTAGAGAACAAACAAAGCAAACTTAGTAGGAGACAAACAGAAAACTTAGAAGCCTATAAAATGTATCTGAGAGGTCTTCATTTTTGGAATAAGAGGTCTGCGGAAGGTCTCACAAAGTCCATAGAGCTATTTCAACAAGCTATTGAGGTAGATCCGGATTATGCTCTTGCCTTTTCAGGATTAGCAGATGCCTATAGTATGCTCCCATATTACAGTTCATATTCTTTTGAGGAGGCAATTCCAAAAGCAAGAGAATCTGCTTTAAAAGGATTGGAAATTGATAATACACTTGCTGAAACCAATACATCAATGGCTTATATTAAGAGTATGTTTGATAATGAGTGGGAAGAAGGAGAGAAATTATTTAAAAAGGCCTTAGAAATCAATTCAGGATATGCTATGGGGCATCATTTTCATGGTGAACATTTTCGATACCAAGGTCGATTCGATGAAGCATTAGTCGAAATACAAAAAGCCCATGAATTGGATCCCCTTTCTTTGATAATAAACAGAAATCTGGGCCGCATACTTATATGGAACGGCCAATATGATGATGCTGTGAATGTATTAAAGAAGACACTTGAATTAGATTCGACATTTCCTCAAATATACGAAAATCTTGGCTTTGCATATCTAAACCTGTCAAAGTACAATAAAGCTCTGATTGAATTTAAAAATGAACCGGATCTTGATCTATGGTGTGCAATTGCTAACGTTAAATTGGGTTATAGAGATGAAGCTACTAAGATGGTAAGTGAGATCTTAAAAAATAGAGTTCCTAATCAGTTAAAACTTGCTCGATTATATTTTGTTTTAGGGGAAAATGATAGAGGGTTTTCTTGCCTTAACAAACACTATGAGGAAAATAAAATAGGATTATCCTTGCTTCAATTTAAAGTGTTTGATTTTTGGAAAAATGTAAGATCCGATCCAAGATTTACTGAATTATTCAAAAGATTGAAAGATTAAAAATGGTTAGTCAAATAATATCTTATTATAAATTTCTTGAGAAGCTCGGCGAAGGTAGACTTGCCCTCCGAAACCAAAATACAATTGTGAGGCAAAAATGATTGGCTCGATAATTTCACATTACAAAATCCTCGAGAAACTCGGCAGCGGTGGAATGGGCGTTGTCTACAAAGCACAAGACCTTAAACTAGACCGCTTTGTTGCACTTAAATTTTTACCTCCATCATTTTCTAACGATGAAGAAGCAAAACAGAGATTCATTCATGAAGCTAAATCAGCATCCTCACTAGAACATCCAAATATTTGTAATATCCATGAAATAGGTGAGACAGAGGGTGACCAATTGTTTATTGTAATGGCATATTACGAAGGAGAAACATTAAAAAAGAAGATTGATAAGGGATCATTAAAGGTAGAAGATGCAATTGATATAACAATCCAAATAGCAGAAGGGTTACAAGCTGCTCACAATAAGGGAATAGTACACCGAGATATTAAACCAGCAAACATTTTTATAAGAAATGATGGAACGGTAAAAATACTTGACTTTGGTTTGGCAAAAAGTGCATCACGAAACACGATGACTCAACTTGGCTCAACAATGGGAACAGTTGCATACATGTCACCTGAACAAACTCATGGGACTGATGTTGACCATAGGACAGACATTTGGTCATTAGGTGTGATATTGTATGAAATGATTACTGGTCAACTTCCATTCAAAGGTGATTATGAGCAAGCAGTAATATATAAT
>JBDLIU010000522.1:0-2924 GCA_039714715.1 Bacteroidota bacterium | reverse complement strand
ATCCACCGGAGTTGCAGGAGTTGGAAGTTGAATATCAGTATAGCAGTTTACTGTTTCATCTGTATCTGTAGGTTCTGTCGGCAGCGGCATGTCGATAGTAAATTCTCTTACACATTCAACCGAGCTAACATCATCAGAAATAGTGTAAGTTCTGGTTACTGTTCCTTCACAATCTGGATCAGGATCAGTTACAACATCGATGTTAAGTGTGCCACAGTAAGTATCTGGAATTATAAAACCCAAAGCCTCTAATTCCAACTCATTTGAAGCAACTGAAGGAATATCAGCTGGACAATTTACAGTCGTATCCCAATCAGTTGGACACGTAACCTCCAGCAAACAACAAATCCCAACACTAATATCTATTGTATCTATCAGGAAACAACCCGTTCCACCCGGGCCGTTATCATCATTTCTAACATAGATAGTAACGTTTTCTTCCAGGTTCTGAAGTAATGACGATGTTAAGTTGTTATTACCGGCAAGAGCATCTGCATAATTATAATAGTAAGAAGTATCTCCTGCAACTGCTGTTGTTATTAATGTATCAAGATCAACATCTGCCCCGCATTCAACACTGGTATTTTTTACATCGAAAGCAAATCCATCACCACTGTGAATGAAAAACTCTACAAAATTTGTATTGGTTGTGTCGCAACAGGCAAATGCATCTGTTACACTTAAAGCAACTTTATGCCATCCGGGAGAAAATGTGTCAACACATAGTTGTGCAATACCTGTTACTTCAGGATTAAAATTACTTCCATCAAAACTAAGATCCCATGCATACTCCAGTTCATCGCCATCAGGATCAAATGACGGAGTTCCATCAAGACATACCAGGATTCCTTCAAATACACAATCAGGTACAGGTTCGATTTCAGCTGTAGGAGGTTCGTTTATGTCAATAGGGATTTCTAAATCAATACTTTGGCAATGATTTGAATTTGGTGAACCACCTGCGTTGGTAATAATATTGGTTAGTTCAATTGCACCACATCCATTCGGATCACATGGATCAAAAATATCCAAAACAGGTATTTGAAGTTCAATAAACAATCCATCTCCCTGGTTGCCTAAATTACAACCATCTGAATTTCCTATGGCTGCAGCTGCTCCTATGCTAATCACAATTTCAAATGAACTCCCATTCCATTTGTAAATGTCAACACTGGGATTGTTGTTAGTAGTTAAATTAATCATAATTTCAGCCCCGCCAACATCAACTATAGGCAAACCGTCTCCCAGGTTTTCTTCAGCCAAAAGCTGTCCGGATGTTGAATCGCAATCGATATTATAGTATAATCTGAAATTTGACTGGCCGGCATTTCCATGAGTAATACCCATAAAAATGCTGTAATCAGTAGAGTCAATAACAGGACTTTGGGAATAAGAGAGTTTTGCCCACACTTCGCTAACCTCGCACGTAGCAGAAGCAGCGAGATCAATAATCTCGTGCTGAGCACCGTTATACTCATCATTTGGATCTCCAGCAGGAGGACAATAATCTCCATCCAGAATTTGTCCATAACCATTCAAGAGTCCAACAAATAAAAATAGCAAACCAATCAATGTAGTTTGCTTAAAAATCCATTTGGGTAAATTTTTTTTCATATCGTCAGATTTAATAAATTACATATTGTTCAACATATAAATTGAAGCGCCATTTTAGAGTATGGATTCAATATGCAAATGCTATACAAAGCAATTCGCCTGGTTTGTTATTAAGTTTTGATATGAAATTCTCGGAAAGATGTTAAATAACCCCTTATTTTTTATCTTCTTTAAATTTCAGAATCAATAAATTACGTTATGCAAATTATGACTTAAAAACTTAAAATCCAAATTTTAATTTGTTTTGCGCCTTGTTCATTTTTGTCAAATTAAATTGTTTAGTACGTTCGTGCCCCATTTAACAATAGATATGCCAATTTGTGTAAAGTCTTGAGTTTTAATTATATGGGTGAGGCTGGAAAAATTATTGTTTGGTTCATTCTGGGACAAAACTCCCGTAGTGGTAAAATTAATACAGTTCTATCTTTTTTTTATAATTCTTCATTTTTTGAGTCGGGTTAGTTGACATATGATAGAAAACACAAGTAAAAAGTAAAAAGAAAAAAGGCAGAGGACGGAAGACGGAGGTCAGAGGTCAGAAACCAAGGCAAAAGGCAAAAGTCAGAGAACAGTCGCAGTCACAGTTTGCAGTTGTCACAGAATCGAACAGGTAATAAATAACAGGCCGGTCATTCAAAAAATATCCAGTAACCAATTGTCATTAATCACTGGTCATTAGGGGAAGGAATAAACAATAGGCATTGGCCATTCAGAAAAATATCCAATAATTGATTATTATACTTTGACAAATTTACGTTATATCACTAACACCGTCCTTTAGGGCGGTGATTCCATGAGTACCAGGGATTCAAAGGATTTTGTAAAATCTTATAAACTAAAAAGTTATAAATTTTACAAAATCCGGACTTCGATGCTATTTCCATTTCACCGCCCTAAAGGACGGTGTTAAGCATAATTTCCATAATCTGTCAAAGTAGAAATAAACAATATTCAATAATCAATAAGCCCCCTGGCGCAAGTCTTCAGGTTTGTGCGCTACGAAACAGAAACCAGGCTTAGTCTGGGAAAATTATATATCCCGGGGCTTTAATATTCCAGAAAACTGCCTGTGGAAGAGGCTAAGCTGCCAACTGGTTTAAAGAAATTGCCGAAGGACGGGATAAACTTGCCAAAGGAAGCAAAAAAATTGCCAAAGGACGGCTCCGGATTGCCAAAGGGAACAGAAAAACTGCCAAAGGGAGGGGCTAAAGTGCCAAAGGGAATAAAAAAATAGCCCCACGGAAGGGTCAGACCTGCCGAAGGGCTACTGATAGCAAGGGTTTCAGAAATTCTCACAAAGAGTATCGGCC
>JBDLIU010000521.1:0-2926 GCA_039714715.1 Bacteroidota bacterium | reverse complement strand
ATTTGATGCAGAGGCAGGGTTCGTGGCTGCAGGTTTGGCACCTTTGCGGGGTTTCCTGAGCTATATCATCGCAGCAGTGCTGACAGCCTTCATATACTTTAAAGCTCCTACACTTGAGATCGAATATGATGACAAGAAACTCGTAAAACCTGCATTGATGTGCTCGATCATGAATGGCACAAGGCTGGGTGGCGGCTTCTATATGACACCTGATGCAAAGAACGATGATAATCTCTATGATATATGTATCGTAGATGAGGTCAGCTCATCCAGAGTTCTGGGATTGATCCCTTATTTCTTCAAAGGTACCCAGGAAACACAGGATGAAGTCATTATCCTGCAGGCAAATAAACTGAAAATTACCGCTGTGAAAGGTAATTTATCAGCGCATGTTGATGGGGAGACTCTTTGCGAGAAGGGTGAAGCTGTAGAGGTTGAGATGCTGCCAAACGTGCTTGACATTATTTGTGAGTGTTAGCTCTAATTATTGGAAAATGATTTTCTGATTCAAAATTTATTATATAATTGTATTAATAGCGTTATTGATTTTCAATCTAGCAGCCAGGCTCATTGAGTAATGGAGATGATCTTATGGGTGATAAGGGTAGTTCACGAGAAAAAAGCAAGAAAAAAATTAGAAAGAAAGCAAAGCTGACCTTGAAAGAAAAAAGGAAGCTCAAGAAAGAAAAGAAGAAGAATAATTAGTTAGTCTTTAATTCCCTGAATTAAAGAAAGCAGGAGGGGGGTGATATATTCACTTAATTGCTGGGTAAGCTATTGACATTACCCCGGATTTTATATATAGTGATTATGCAAGCGGAAGCGATGAACCAAAGAAAATTGTTTGGTCGCTCTCTCCTCAATCCAAGTTGGCATTTGCGAGCGGGAGATATTCTTTGGGGAGCTAATAGCGAAACCGGCCTTTTTGGTCGGTTTTTTTATTTTCCTAAAGGAGGAAAAAATGAAAAAGTTATTAAAGATTTTGTTTATCATCATATTGCTATTTACAGTAACAATGCCTGTTTTAGCAGTAAAACCCACTGGAACAGGACCTGACATTATAGATTGGAATCTCTCAGGAGATGTTATGCCAGTTCCACCCTGGGGGTTAAGTGACATACCAGGGTCTAATACAGCATCAAAGTTGATTGTTAACCAGCCGAATGGCAATGTCGAAGTTGCTGTCACTGGGGTCATGCAAGGCCTAGAACCGTACACAACCTATACAGTTTTTCCTTCGAATGCCTGGTCAGCGAGTGAGAAGTGGAACATAGTCGGTGATTGGGATCTGAGATTCATGTATGGTGGAGCTTACGACCACAATATGACAGTCTCTTTCCAAGATATGCATACAGGATACTTTTCAGGCACTGGTACCTACATCCCAAACACTGGCTATACATGGATAATTGAAGGAACAAGCAGAGTCGTAGGTAATTCAATCACACTGGACTTTGTCTATACTGGAATTAATGCAGGCTATTCTGTGCATGCAGTTGGAACAATCAATAGTGAAGGAGCCATCGTAAACGGTACTTGGTCAAGTAGTGCTAGCCAGAGCGGTACATGGAGTTCCTTTAGTGGTTCAGCAACCAAGGAAACAGTAGGCAATGGGTGGCCAGGATTGTTTGCTGGGCAGGAAACTTTCACCTTCACGACTGACGGGGAAGGGAATGGTGGCTGGCATTTTAATCTAAAGAATGAAGATTTCCCTGGATTAGGTGAATATTGGCTTTCTGTCTGGATAAATGGTGGCGGATCAACAATATTAATTAGTGACAATTTTTCAGTAATTGTTGACTAAATGAAAATTGGAGATTTTACAAAGAGAAATTGAGTCTTAAGGAGAAAAATATGAAGAAAAGATATTTACTTATTCTAAGTTTAGTTTTGATCACGACCCTGTTTGTTGTAGGATTAGTATCAGCTGGGCCACCAGCTAAGGTAGAAGTTTGTCACCTTACATCATCTGAAACAAACACTTATGTCCTGATAACTATCAGTGAGAACGCTTTCCAAATCCATGTAGATCACGGTGATGCAAGCCCACATGAATATGTACCTGGTATGCCAGGGTATGCATTTGATAGTGAATGTGTTCCTTACCAATTAATGACTGACACTTTATTTGTTAATGGGTTTACTGGTGCTGTTGTATCTACTTTCTTCAACACTAAACCTGGAGTAATGTATAGGCTTGATGCTAGCGGCGCCTTTAATTACCGAGGAGGAACAACTCCAAATGCTGATGCAAAATGCTCGTTTAGATTGCCAGGATTTTGGCATAGTTTCCACGACAATCTTTTCGAAACATGGGTGGATGGTGCAACCTATTTTGATGGTGATCCTGCTCAAGCGTTTGGTCTCCAGGTTGCATATTGGAATGGGACTTTTGGGAAACCGATATCACCAGTTGGCTGGGGTGGAGGTTTAGGAGTTTGCAACCCATTACATGAATATACTGCATATTTTGTTGGAGATGGAGCTCCAATATCTTTATACATTTATGACAATGTGTATAGTGATAACTCTGTAGGGCCAATAACTATTGTAATTTCCGAAATCCCATAATGTGTTGGGAGACAAGTATATAAAAACTTGTTCAAGTGTAAGGTTGATAATTTGATATTTTCAACCTTACATGATCTGGTTCAGATTTATCCTTTCCTAAGGAGGAAGAAATGAAGAAGAAAGTATTTTATTTATTAATTATTGTTTTGTTGTTAATCGGAACCACTAGTGTTCTAGCTGGATGGGAAGAAAAAATAACAGGGAGTATGGCGGACGCTTCAAATATCCCAGGATTGTCTGTTCAGTTATCAGCTTGGGATAATGGAGATGGGACATATGGCGGTAATGCCCAGTATTATTATTCTGGGAATGGAAACAAATTCCATATTGCAGTAACCAAAGTTTGCACTGGTAC
>JBDLIU010000520.1:0-2936 GCA_039714715.1 Bacteroidota bacterium | reverse complement strand
GTTTTATACGCAGCAAAGAATCCTTTGATAATAACCGGCTGCACCTCATCTTTTAGTTCTGATTCAAGAAGTATTTTATGCACCTTGTGCAGCCGATAGGCAGGCACTTTAGGGTACATATGATGCTCAAGATGATAGTTTGCGCCGAAAAAAAACAATGTCATGAACGGGGAAGTGCGTGAATACGCGTTTCTATATGGCTCATCACCAAGCCCTGCATGATCTACATAGCTCTGCCAACTGGACATGATAAAAAGCACGGTTGATGGCATCAAAATACCGAAAACACCTGCTTTCCAGTTAACAATCGTCACAGCCGTATAGGCTGACAACCAGATCATCGAATACAAAATATTCAGTCTTGCTAACACTATCAGCTGCTGCTGCGAATACGGCGTGTAATATTGTTTAACAGGTTCCAATCTGCCCAGCGCCATACTGAATACGTACTTTGCATACAACCAGTTGAAAATGATACGAGAAAGCAAGAAGCGTTCCCACCAGGTCTTCAGGTGTGCTGTTGGTTTCAGGTCAGGGTCTTTCTCCGTATTCGTATATTTGTGGTGGTCCCAGTGCCTGACACACAGGCGCAGATCAAAATAGGTCATCACTGCCGACGAAAAGAACATCCCTATGGTGAGGCCCCATTTAGGATTAGGCAAAAGGCTCCCGTGCATGCCCTCATGACCAGTGAATGCCAGGGTATACAATCCGGCCGCTGAAAGGATAGAAAACGGTATCATGCACAGCGCTTTCCACACGACATGCCAGTCACTAATGGCAACTTCGTAATTCAGCCAGCCGAAGACTGAAAACATAGCCAAGCCGTAGCCGATGTAGACGAGCGACATAAATATGTTCGGCTCGTAGAATGATTCATCTAAAACAGGTTTAGTGTATTCGCTCGAGTTCATAGAACTACCCCCTGTAGCCGTAATGACCGCACCATCATTTGATAACTGTTTCGCATTAGGTTGAGTGTTGATTGGTAATAATATTGGATAGATTTCTCCACCGCCCCTAAAAATCATTTATCTTTATAAGCATAACGTCCGAAATAAGTGGCGGAGCGTTTTTTGCGGAGTCCAAGCCAGCGTCTTTTGCTGGCGATCTTGATTGACTTGTATGGATTAATTTCTAGCCTCAGCATCAACTTTGATTGTTTGCTTTCTGTAGCCAATACCCCAAATTGTTCTGTCATCAATGGATACATCAGAAAGGTATTTAGTTCCGTTGATCTTGCCTTTTGCATCTTGAATGGCTTTATCAGTACTTGGAGAATCATCGAGTGGAAACACATATAGAATCCAGGTTTGGGATGACACGCCAGAAACATTTCCGATTGACTCACC
This sequence comes from Bacteroidota bacterium, assembly GCA_039714715.1. Classification (GTDB taxonomy): domain Bacteria; phylum Bacteroidota; class Bacteroidia; order Cytophagales; family Cyclobacteriaceae; genus S012-113. Next base: position 1,584 of record JBDLIU010000520.1, on the reverse strand, counting down.
TTTTACATCTGCTCTTTTGTCAATGTAGGTGTGTGGAACGTAATTTCCATGTAGTCCGGTAGCACAACCGGAGAGTAATAAAGGGATTAGTATTAGAGCTTTATATAGGGATTGAAATTTCATAAAATTATTTTCGTGTATCTAACGCTGATCTAGGCGGCGTGTCTTTTACGTCTGCTTGAGCTAATTGTCTGGTTTCTTTTAGCAACGGCAATAAGTAATAATACTGCCAGTTCATATAAGCTGATAACGCCAAAACCGCCTGAATAATCTTTACTGTGGACAATTTTGACTTGCTCTGGCTCTCTTTTTATTTTCTCTTTAAAATTATTAAGCTCAACCTTTAAATTCTCTATCATTTTTTCTGCTGCAAGGTTAAAGCCCTCAACACTATCAGTTCTTAGTTGCTCACTAAGGTTAATCAATGTAGCGCTGCCGTTTACCACGCTTGTTCCTGGCGCCCGAAAGAGCATTTTTTTACTTTTTATATCGTATACAACAGTATCCAACATCGTACTTGTATCGTTTTTCTCCCCTGATACAACGTAAGCGCCTACAATAGTCCAATATGTTAATGATAAAAATCCTTCATCAGTAAACTGAACTTGATCATATGAAACCAATGCGATTACATCAATTCCATACATTGTTTGAATCTGCTCTAGATTAGAAAACCCGCCATTAGGTGTTAAATACTCAGAAGGAATAACTTCAATATCACTAACAAACTCAAGCTCTCTAAAATTACCTGCCACCTTTTCAAGAAGCTGAGCTTTATTTACTGTTGTAAGAGCGGAATTATCCATTGCAACACCAGTCCACAAGTTGCGACTACGATTCGCTGCTTCTGTCTCTGGAACAAACGCGATACCAACTTTTAGTGGAAGTTCCAGGGTAGGCACAGATGGTTTAATTGCTACATCAGAGCCTGACGGATACAAATAGTCAACAACACTACTTTTTGTTCTTGTTTGCTGGCCTGCGCAGCCTAATATTGAAACAACAAATATCAATAAGAGGGAAAGCAATTGTGTTTTATAATTCATATTCATATTTCCACCCTTAAATTTATTTAATTAAACTAATCTAATGTTATAAATAAGTGGCACGGCGTCTTTTACTGGCGAACTTAATTGGCTTGTTATGTGTTTGTACTGATTTCAAGTGTATCACCTTGTTTTATATTTATATCTAACCAAGTTTTTTGATCATCAGGTGAATTACACTCCAGACCTATACAAGTAAAAGAATCGTATTTTCCATCTGCGAACTCAATAGAAGTTATTATACCTTTAAGGTATGAAGAGGCATTAATTGGTGAATGTAGATAATCACCAATATTAATTACACCATCAACAATCATGCCCGATATATATACAGGTAGTTTGCCTGAAACGGTGAAAACATTATTTGCAATAAACTTAGCCATTATCTTTTACACACATAACGTTCGAGTTAAGGGGCTCGCGAGGCTTTTTCGCGAGTTGATCTTCCCCCGATAAAATGGAGACCGCCTCATCTATGCTTCACGTTGTTCAAATTCAATCGGCGCCAGATAATCTAAACCTGAGTGTAACCGAACTG
>JBDLIU010000519.1:0-2940 GCA_039714715.1 Bacteroidota bacterium | reverse complement strand
TGAAAATGTTGTCGTAATCGTTGTTCGTTCCGCCCTACGTAATCAACATAATCCTACCTAAACAAAAGATTTGGTTCCTCACAGAAAGACCCTATCAGGAGCAAGATCGGCATAATTTGAGTGATATTCTCATGTCGCTTTTTCCGTTTGGCTAAAGTTTGATCTGGTAGAGAAAAAGTGGACGCTGTCAGGGGGTCATTTTTGGATGCTGTTTGACAGTCCTTAATCTCTACCTAATCATTCATTCATTTACGGCATGGCAAACCCCAATGCTTTAGGCTCCTGTACGGGACTCCATGAAGGTGGATCTATTAAAGAAATCATGAGTTCATAATCCATAGATGCGGCCGTTAATATGATTGCCAGGTCTTTATTAGCAGCATTAGATTTACGATTGATTTTGATTCTTGATGTTTCCATAAAACCATTCTCATCCGCTCCCGGCACAACTGTTATAATAATATGTCCTTTTTTTTCATAGATCTCAACCATTTTACAATCATACCAGTCTGCTGCACTTGTCACTAATGCACTTTTTACTAAAAACATGGTTACAATCAATACCATAAAAATGATCTTTTTCATGCTTCAACCCTCCATTTGTTGTTATTAATTTTATCTTTTATCTGTCATTTAATATCAAGCAATATATCTAACCATGGCAGGCTTCTCCTTACAGGATATGATTTGGGATCATTAGGATTGGTTTCATTATCATCAATTCTGCCATTAGAATTTTTATCTTCTTTCCCATCACTTGCGCGATCTCCATCTGAGTCAGTTTTTAATGGGTTTGTTGTAGTTAAAGGATCAAGATCGGGTTGGAATATTGCCAGGTCTGTGTCAGGCCCGATGTCTGCTAAAGTAAGGCCTGATTCCGTTCCGTCCTGGATACCGTCCCAGTCTGTATCGAAATTACTGGGATCGGTTTCATCTGATTCTACTATACCATTGGTATTTTTATCTTCCACCCCATCTGGAATTCCATCATCGTCAGTATCTGAATCAAAGGGGTTTGTGTTGTGCATGGCCAATTCCTGATAATCTAAAAGGTCATCGTTATCATGATCGGTTGTTTCCGTAATGTTACCGCCATCTATGCTAAAGGAAATGAGACTTTCTTTACCATCGGGTGTTGATTGCTTAATAACACCCAAATAGGGTACAACCCACCATTTAAACTTTTGAGTGCTTGTACCGCCAGGCCCTTCGGCCTTGATGCGATAACCTAATCGATAAGAGTCAAAAGTTCCTAAGCCAAGTGTAATTTCTTCAAAACTCAAAACATCAACCCTCATACTTATGGTCGTACCTGGATATCCTACAACCTTCGCTGAAGAAACCTTTTGTTTACCGACATACAAAGGATACCAAGCTACCACAAGACCTTTGTCAAGCAAATATGGACTTTCTCCCCACAACAACAATTGTCCATTTGAAGATTCGTACCACTCCTTCCCTATTAATAAACCATTACCTATAATTTCCATTTCATATGTCATCTTAGGGAAGGTTGTCTGATCTATTTTAGTAATCTTTCTTTGGATATTTGAGTCATATGACCATTGATTTTCTTTTTCGATTCCAAATATATCCAGATCATCCAGAGGTCGGATAGTTTGAACGCTTAAAGGGTTCTCATAAGCGCCTATATCGGGATTTGAACCAGCTGGGTTTGGTCTGGGGTTTCCTTCAATATCAGTGTCTGGCGTTCCTGTGTTTGTACCGGCGCCAATACATGGGCTGAAATCTTTTAGATGGTAATCACCGTTGACAGCATCGACAAAAGCCGGATGGATATCGATGTTTCCTTCTCCAGACGTTTGGCCTTCAATGTTAGAATAGGTACTGCTTGCAGTATGGCCTTGGTTGGGGAAATTTCCCCTAATGATACAATTGGTTATTGTAGGATCGCTGCTGAGGTTATAGTTATAGATGCCACCTCCGCCGGCATCGAAATCACTGCCGGTGGAATTGTCTACGATGATCGAATTTGTAATGGTTGCGTCTGCACGATCAAGAAATATTCCACCGCCACGTCGACCTGACTTATTCCCGGCAATAATGCAATTTGAGACGATCGGATAGATGTGCTCAAGTAAGGGATTATTTGACTTCAAATAGATCCCACCGCCATAGTAGTCTCCGTATGTATACTGAGTGGAATTATTTTTTATAATACAGTTAGAAATTGTTGGGGAAGCATTATATACGTAAATCCCGCCTCCCTGGAAAAATCTCCCGTTCGTAATCGTAAACCCAATCACTTTGGAGTCTTGTCCTTCATCACTTGTGAATTGGAACCCGTTGCCGTTATTTTCGCAATCAATAATACTATTATCAGCACCATTTGCGCTTTGAACCGTGATGGCTTTGCCCTTGAAATCGAGGTTTTTGTTGCCTTCGCCGGTGTAAATGCCGTCTGCTACAAAAACCGTGTCGCCATTAAGAGCCGCATCAATTCCAGCCTGAATTGTTGAGTAGTCACTCGGAACTAGAATTATGGCTCCAAAGGCTGTCGTGGAACAAAAAAGTATTGTCAGAAAGAAAAGACCCAAAAAGCATCTTTCTACAAAGTTTCTATTTCTTCTCATATTACTTCCTCCTTGAAAATTGGTTCGCAATACAAAAATATAAACCAGTGAACCTTTATGGCTATCTGGTTATCAATATGACCTGTGGCTTTGCGTCTCTACATCAGAGTGATTAGAAGAAGTAGTGAAATTAATAAAACAATTACAATTGTTGGTGAAAAGGAATTCGGTTAAGTGTAAGAAACAACAACTTATAAATATTTAACAAAGCCAAGAGCATTTGTCAATCAACTAAAAGTTATAACTACTTAGATAAGCGTTTTATCATCATTGCAGATCAATATACAAAAAACAATTGACCTGTTCAGTTGTACCAAGACAGACTTTCGTTTTTTTCACCTGCCAG
>JBDLIU010000518.1:0-2951 GCA_039714715.1 Bacteroidota bacterium | reverse complement strand
ATATTTATGCAATGGGACTGATGGTGGAGATGGATCAAACGGATCAGATGGATTTACGAGCTTAGTAACGGTAATTGAAGAAATTGCAGGGGACAATTGTATTTATGGCGGTTCAAAAATTGAAACAGGACTTGACCTTAACAGAAATAACAGGCTGGATTCGGATGAAATCACAGAAACGACTTACATATGTTTTGAAATTGTTGATGGATTAATTCACCAGGTTAATATAGAACCCCATGGAGATAATTGTGAAAACGGTGGGATCCGAATTGACTCAGGATTTGATTCTAATAATAATGGAATAGTGGAAAGCGATGAAATAATAAATACTTCTTTTATTTGTGAAGAAGTTGAAAGACCTCTTTTAGGTGAAATAACTTATCCCGAAAATGGAGCTTTTGGCCCTAATCTGCTTGATTCCGGCAGATTAGACTACAGATTTGGTGAAAACTCTATGACCGCTAACCTTGATGAAGATGCAGCACTCAGGGTAAAGATTAAAGGGGAACATTGGGGTTTTAATCTTGAGGCACTAGCTTATTGGCATATTTCACTCTGGAATGAAATAGAACATTCGCGTGAATTTACTTCTAAAGAAACCGGCACATTAGATACGAAAATCGAATTAGTCAGGGGTGTTGAAATGGAGATAATCGTTTATGAAAGCAATGACACAATACCATCATGGAGTAAGTCGTTTATTGTAAATTAGAATATCACAGAACTTTCGTTTAGTTGGGGATATCGTATAGATGCACTACTTTAACAGGGAACGCAAAACCTTATTGCGGCTTAAAATTTAATCATAAAGATCCCTGAGCAAACGAAAGTAATTACCTGATACGTAATAAATATTATGATATTCGTAAAGAAACAGGCAATATACTGTATAAAACATAATTAACAGGACTGTATATTGTCATACATTCAAATATTATGAATTGACCTACCTATATTTTCTTGAAATGACTCTTATTTATGATTGTTGGAATCCATGGAAAAGATAATCTACAAAAAAGTATCAGGAGAAACCCTTTCAAAGCAAGAAGAAATAGCCTTATCAAACTGGCTTGATGAAGATTCTAAAAATCAACTAATCTATTATCAGCTTAAGTTAGCTCTTAAATCTTACCCTAAAACTTCATCAGAAGAATTTAAAGAAGCACTTTGGGAAGATTTATCTAATAGTATTACACGTAAGAGCTTTACTGCCAGGATAACCTCATTCCCATTAAGGTCATTCTTGAAAATCGCTGCATCAGTTATCATTGTTTCTTCAATAGTAATTACAGTCATCATGTCTTTAAATAGACAAAATGAAACAGATTCTCAGGTAAAAGTTGCTATGATTGAAAAAGCTTCTTTAATGGGACAGAAACTGTCAATTGCACTGCCGGATGGCTCAATAGTAAAATTGAATGCAGGTAGTAAATTAAGCTTCCATCAAATTTTCACACAAGAAGAAAGACGCGTAATCCTCGAAGGAGAAGCATTCTTTGAAGTAGCTAAAAGTGATATTCCATTTATTGTTGAAGCAGGTAGTCTGGATGTCAGAGTATTGGGGACTTCTTTCAATATAGATTCTTATAGAGATAAGGGTGAGACAACCGTGGCCGTTACTACCGGATTAGTTTCGGTTGAAGCACATGATAATGTTGACTTAAACCAGGAATTGTCACCTGGGCAAATGCTAACATACCAAAATGACATGAGTTCTTCTTTTGTAATGTCGGCATTCGATACAGAGGAAATATTAGGTTGGAAAGATAATTTACTGGTATTTAATAAGAAGGATTTGCACCAGATTATTAAGGAGTTAAATAGATGGTATAATGTAAGCTTTATCCTGGATGAAAATGTTGAATACTTAGTTGAGTTCAGCGGGAAATACAAAAACCCATCTTTGGATGATGTAATGTTGAGTTTGTCGTATGCTTATAATTTTAAATATGAAATAAATAATAAACAAGTAAATATAACTAAGTAAAAAACTAAGTAAAAAAAACGGAGTTGATCGTACTATTTGGGGTAGAATAGACCAACTCCTAAAGTTTCCGTAAAAACTAAAACTTATGTCAACAAAACTACACAAAATCGCGATTATCATGTCGAAAATAACCATTTATGTAAGTGTTTTCTGCTTATCGCTTACAATGGTGTTTGCTACAGCAACAAATGCGCAGCAGAAAAAATTACGGGAAATAGAAATTGAATTAGAAAAAGGTTCCTACCCGGTTTCCACCTTGTTTAAAAGCATTGAAAATGAGACCCTATTCAACTTTGCCTATCTGGAGAATCAGGGTTTAAATACTGCTACGGTTTCCATTAAGAAAAAACGATGGGATATGCTGGAGCTATTGAAGGATATCTCAAAGCAAACAGAGTTGTCATTTAAAAGAATAGATGAAACGATTACTGTGCGTGTAGAAAAAGTTTCTGAAACCATCCCGGCTGTCCAGGAACTTTTTGTTGATCAACACACTATTACAGGTAAGATAACCGATGAAAACGGATTGGGACTTCCCGGTGCAACAGTGATGGAACAGGGTACCTCGAATGGTACAACCACAGATATTGATGGAAATTTCAAATTGGATGTTTCGCCCGATGCGATATTGGAGATAACCTTTATTGGCTATGAAACATTAACTATACCGGTTGGGAGCCAGACGGTGATAAATGTTCAGATGCAGGTTGATACCGAGCAACTGGAAGAAGTTGTTGTAATAGGATACGGTGTGCAGAAGAAATCGCTTGTAACAGGTGCAATTTCTTCCATTGATACAGAAGAACTTGAACAATTACCGGTTGCCAATGTTGAACAGGCCTTGCAGGGGAGAACATCCGGAGTGGTAGTTACACAGAATTCCGGACAACCCGGCAGTGGGTTGTCAATACGGATAAGGGGTGTAGGAACAAATGGGAACTCTCAGCCTTTATATATTGTA
>JBDLIU010000517.1:0-2973 GCA_039714715.1 Bacteroidota bacterium | reverse complement strand
CCCATGAAGAAGAACGCCTTTTTCAGGATCAAAGCGTCTGCTTTTCATGATCTGTTTACGCTCAAAACTATACCAGTAGAGGTCCCGCACATATGGATCTGTTGTTTGAGGTTTTTTTAAATAATTAAACAGAATCATGTCCTTCCTGTCTCCCCTGCCTCTTGTGGTAAAACCTTTCTTTGTTTTAAAACCATAATAAAAGTTCTTCTTGGGCTTTTTTTTCTTCTCGGTAAATTCTTCTTCTTCTGATTCTCTTTTCTCAAGATCCAAGGTCAGGGGTGTTGAAATGGTTGTAAAATCCGTTTCTTCCTCCTGCTCCTGAGCAAAAGCAACATTGAGAGAAAAAATATTAATGGCAATAATAAATTTAATCAGATTCTTCATTCGCCTACTTAACGTATCAACACAGCCACAAGTATAAAAAATTTAGACACAAATGTAGCTCGTGAAGCATGGTATACCAATATACAGCTTACTCAAATTACGAACCGCTTAAATAATAAACATCAGTTATAAATAAAACCATATAATACCTGGGTTACCAATAACCCGCTTTGTGGTATATTAGTTGATTGTTACCATTTTTTTAAATCTATGCTCCGTTACCTCTACATAAGGAGAAATATTATGTTTTTATTCGTTTTCATGGTTTTCTTCAAAACTGTTGAAGCACAGGAAATACGAATAAATGAAGCTGTTTCTTCAAACTCTGTTTTTGTTGATGAAAATGGCGAAACCCCAGACTGGTTTGAATTACATAATTATGGTAGTACAGCAATTTCACTAAATAATTGGAGTATAACTGACGATTCTGCGGACTTAAAAAAGTGGGTTTTCCCAAACATCATTATTGAACCTGATGAATATTTAATGATATGGGCTTCTGGTAATGATTATAGGGAATTAAAATATGCCAGAACACTTATTGACAGAGGAGATGAGTGTAAATATATTATCCCTTCTTCAGAGCTGCCCACTGATTGGTCTTCAAATGGTTTTAATGACACATCCTGGGATACCGGCAATACGGGTTTAGGCTATGGAGATAATGATGACCAAACTATTGTTCCGGCTGGTACAAGATCTGTTTTTGTAAGAAGTCATTTTTTTGTAAGTAATCCGGCAGATCTAGCAGAATTGATATTGGATATAGATTATGACGATGGTTTTGTGGCATATATTAATGGTGTGGAGATTGCCAGGGCAAATATTAATGGTACTCCTCCTGCTTTTAATTCAGGAACCTTTCAAGATCACGAAGCATTAATATATGGTGGCGGAAAACCAGACAGGTTTATTGTTAACGAACCGGCCAACATAATCGTAACAGGTGAAAATGTTTTAAGCATTCAACTGCATAATGTTAGTGAAAACTCATCAGACATGACCTTAATCCCATTCCTGTCTGGTATTTACGCAAGTCCAAGTAATGACGGTGTTACACCTCCTCCTATCTTAAACCTGGGAAACACACACCTTCACACAAACTTTAAAATTTCATCCGCAGGTGAAACTTTAACTTTAAGTGATGAGGTTGGAAATATTGTTGACGTGCTTACCGTTGAAGGCCTGGTTTCAGACATGTCAATTGGTGTTTCTTCAACTAGTGGAAATATAACCTACTATACATCACCCACTCCTGGCGAAGTAAACGATAGTCAGGAATATCTTGGTGCCATTACCAAAGAGGTTCTGTTTTCACATCAGGGAGGTATTGTAGATGGAGCAATTGCTCTGACACTTTCGGGTAATACTGCTAATGAAATTATTAGATACACAACTGATAAGACCGAGCCCAATGAAACCTCTCCAATATATAGCGGGGCTATTAACATTAGTTCTATCGCAGTTATCAGAGCCCGGATGTTTAAAGACAACTACATACCCTCCTACACATATAGTAAAGCATATATATTTAATACAACAACTGCCCTTCCTGTTGTATCGCTGGTAACAGACCCTTATAATCTTTTTGACAATGATTATGGAATATATGAGTTAGGCGATAGCTATGATGAAAATATGCCACATTGGGGTGCTAATTTTTGGGAAGATTGGGAACGCCCTATTCAGTTCTCACTATACGAAACAGATGGAAGCCTGGGAACAGAGTTTAATGGTGGAGTAAAGATTTTTGGGGGATGGTCAAGAGCCAATGCACAGAGATCACTCTCGATATTTGCAAGGGGTAGTTATGGTGTAAGTGAAATAGATTATAAATTCTTTGAAGAATTAAATTACGATAAATTTCAAGCAGTAGTACTTCGTAATTCGGGTAACGACTGGCTTAAAACAAATATCAGGGATGCTGCCCTAACAAGTTTAATGGAAGGTGCAGACATAGAGTTTCAGGCACATAGATCTACTGCAACATATATCAATGGCGAATATTGGGGCATATACAACTTGCGAGAGAAAGTCAACGAGCACTTTTTAGCATCTAAACACAACATTGATGCTGACGATATCGATCTGCTAGAGAGAAATGGTGAGGTAATTGAAGGAAGTAATTTGGAATACAATTCACTCATTGAGTACATTACAACTACAGACCTGACTTCTGATGTGAATTTCGAATACATCGAAAACAATGTTGATGTTGACAACTTCATTTTGTACGAGGTAGCTCAAATATATTTTAATAATACCGACTGGCCCGGGAACAATATAAAATTCTGGAAACACCCCGAAGGTAAATGGCGCTGGATACTTTACGATACAGATTTTGGATTTGGGATTTGGAATCAATACGATTATAATCATGATGCCCTGAGTTTTGCCATGGAACCAAATGGCCCCGGTTGGCCCAATCCTCCGTGGTCAACATTAATGTTGAGGAGACTCATGACCAATATTAGCTTTAGAAACAGGTTTATCAACCGTTTTGCCGATGAGCTAAATAGCAGGTTCTTATTTGATAATGTAAGTACGCATATACAGGATGTTTCAGATGTAATATCATCTGAGATTCCA
>JBDLIU010000516.1:0-2973 GCA_039714715.1 Bacteroidota bacterium | reverse complement strand
CTGTTTATTTCAAAAGTGGTTGCTTCATTGGCCCCTAAGCGCCAATAAGTACCATAAGGCTGAAGTGCACCATCTTCTTCCGTTCCGAATATTATTCGGCCCTTTTTGTAAGGTCGTGAATAAACAATTTCTATATTAAGCCCTTCTTTTTCGTAACCCACTTTATCCATTGGGCTAAGTGGTTTATTACCCATTCTCATATAAGCTACAAAAGCAATCAGTATTACTATCAGGCTAAAGAAAATGAGAAGGATAGTTTTCCATTTCATAGTCATAATTCAAATAATTCTTTGTTAGCGTTATGCTAAACTATAAAATTAAACCATAATTATGCAATAGAACTATATTGCAAATACAAATCATCATAAAACACTTGATGACTTGAAGGAAATGTTACATTTGTGTTATGCTAAACATCGAGTTAAAATTCAGAGCTTTTAACAAACGTACAAAAAAGCTATATCGATCCGGGGCTCTATCTTTTTCAACTGAACGTCATTCTTTTATGATGTATAGTGATCGGGAGATGGACGGAGTAAAGGATGATGATATGGAAATAATGCAGTATACTGGTCAGAAAGACATTAATAATAAAGAGATATTTCAGCGTGATATTGTCTTAATTGATGAAATTAAAAATATTGTTGTCTGGGATAATAATAGAGGCGGTTGGTCATACACCGATGTTGACAGAAAAATGAAAATGTCCCCTTTTGGGCGCTCAGAGGCCAATAAATGTGAAGTGCTTGGGAACGAATTTGAGAACCCGGATCTCCTTAAACCGTAAATACTTTCTCCTTAATTTAACTTTTTGGTACAATGTTTGTCTATTGTATAATAGAAACAAACCAGAAGAGTTATGAAAAAGAAATTTACACTACTATTAGTTATGTTTTTCGTGCTCAGTATGGCTGGCACGGAAGCTCTGGCACAGAAACATAAGAAAAAGCATCCTCGCAAGATGCACAAGTCGGAAGTTATAGCATATAGGCCAGTTAAACCAGCTGTCCGTGTTCATAATAATTACAGGCCCTATAAACATGTTAATTTCAGGAGAGGACATATGTGGATTGAAGGGCATTGGGTATTCAACCGAAGAACCAGGAGTTACATTTGGGTTGAAGGAAAGTATGTCAGGAAACATAAACAAAAAGTTTGGGTAGATGGCTACTGGGTACGAGTAAAACGTGGCTGGAAGTATGTCCCCGGATATTGGGCATAGTATTTGCTCTATAGTTATTTCATAGGTTAAGTTTAGGTTAGGTTAAACATGAGAGGTGGTTCAGAAGGAATCACCTCTCTTTCTTTTTATAATATATTACAGGAATACTTAAACTTATTCAATTCCCTCATCTAACCCCCTCTACATATTCACAAGTGAGAAAAACAGCAAAAAGATCATAGTGCTGGTTTTTATAGTCATCGTCAATTAATTTTGAATTAAATATCATTATTATCTATGACATTAGTCCAGTTCGAATACATAGTAGCTGTTGATGATCATCGACATTTTGCTACAGCTGCAGAAAAGTGTTTTGTAACGCAGCCCACCTTAAGCATGCAGATTCAGAAATTGGAAGAAATTATGGGTGTAACAATTTTTGATCGAAGCAAGCATCCTGTCGTGCCCACAGAAGTAGGATCGAGGATTATTGACCAGGCCCGAAAAGTGCTAAGCGAGGCAAGGAAGATCAATGAAATAGTAGATGAAGAAAAAGGGGTGCTTAATGGAACACTCAGAATAGGAATATTACCAACACTTTCACCCTACCTATTACCACTTTTTATTCGATCTTTTATTGAAAAATACCCCAACATTGAGGTAGTGGTTGATGAACTGGTAACAGGTGAAATAGTAAAAAGACTTGAGAAGAATCAATTGGATGTTGGCCTGTTTGTTACACCGTCGGGTGTTAGTACACTGGACGAACATCCCATATTTAACGAAGAGTTTGTGGCTTATATAAGTCCGGCACATGAACTCAATGAAGTGGCCAGCATAGATCCGTTCCTGTTAAATGTAGATGATGTCTGGGTTTTGAATGAAGGCCATTGTTTTAGAAATCAGGTGCTGAATATCTGTCAGCCACAACAAGGAAAACTGGAACAGTTCAGGTTTCAAAGTGGGTCACTGGAAGCTCTGAAAAAGATAGTAGATAAGCATGGCGGTATGACCTTATTGCCGGAATTAGCCTGTATTGATCTGCCTGAAAATGAAATTGAAAAACTTAAATGGTTTAAAGAACCTAAGCCTGTTCGGGAGGTAAGCCTGGTAACACATAGGAGCTTTATGAAGAGAAAAATGACCCAGGTGTTATACGAGGAAATTGCTAATTCAATACCCAAAAACATAAGAAGCAAAAAGAACACAAAAGTTATTCGGTGGAACTAGTCTTCAATATCCAGTATTTCTTCTTTACTGAGTTGCTTATCATAAAGTGATTTATAGGCTCCTCTTAAAGCTAAAAGTTCTTTATGCGTACCCCTTTCAACAATCTCCCCATCACTCAAAACCAGTATTTTGTCAGCTAGTTTTGCAGAAGACACTCTGTGACTAATTATTATCGTAGTTCTGCCACTCATTATCTTCTTCATACTGTTTAGAATGATATGCTCAGTCTTTGTATCAACAGCAGAAAGGGCATCATCAAGGATTAAGATTTTCGGATTACGTACAATTGCCCTTGCTATAGACACTCTCTGTTTTTGTCCGCCAGATAAAGTGATTCCACGTTCGCCCAGGATGGTATCAAACTGCTTGGGCAGGTCCATTATATTATCGTATAAATCAGCATCCTTTGCTGCTTTAATAATTTTTTCTTCAGAGATGTCAAGACTGCCAAAGGCAATGTTGTTGTATATGCTATCAGAAAACAGAAAAACATCCTGAGGAATGTAGCCAATTTGTTTACGAAGGGCTTGTGGATTAAAAGAATCGATAGAATGATTATCAATATGAATATCACCATCAGA
>JBDLIU010000515.1:0-2975 GCA_039714715.1 Bacteroidota bacterium | reverse complement strand
GAGGATGGGACGATATTAAAGATAAAGTCTCACTGGAATAAGATAATGGATGATGACCCGTTTCCGGAAATCAAATAGGCTTAGAATAGGCCCCTCGGATCGGCTTGCAGGGCCAGGTTCCAAACCACCTCAAGCTGCATTGGTAAAGAGCCATTGTGGTGAGCGTTGAGGAAAAGTCGCAATTATAACCGGTGGGGGTCGCGGGATCGGGAAAGCAATCGCCCTGGCCTTTGCCCGTGAGGGAGCCGATGTGATTGTTTCAGCCAGAACTGAAAGTGAAATTGAAAAAGTAGCTGAAGACGTCAAGGCCCTGGGAAGGAAGGGAGGCCCAATAGTAGCTGATCTGAGTATGAAAGAGAGCCTCCAAACTTTTGTTGATCGGATTTCTGAACAGTTTTCTAACATAGACGAAAGGAGAGGAGCAATGAGAAGAATAGCCGTGTTAATTTTATTACTTTTCGTTTGGAGTTGTGCCACCACACAAGAACCGCAGCAACAAACAGAAACACCCGCACTATTTAAAAGCTCCATGCCAACCGTTGTGGATTCTGGATACAAGATAGAAATTCTTGTCCCGGGCTCATATTTTCACGGCATCCATGGCCTTACCTTCGACAGTGAGGACAAACTTTATGCAGGAAGTGTGGTTGGACAATCTGTTTATCGCGTAGATACGGCCACAGGTAATGTGGAGGTTTTTATCGGTCCCCCGAATGGGATGGCTGATGATCTGGAATTTGGCCCGGACGGACGAATCTATTATACCTCTTTCCTGATGGGGAAACTCCAAGCTAAAGGTACAGACGGGGAACCTACGGTTCTAGCCGAGGGTCTACCAGGAATTAATTCCTTAGCGTTCAACCAAGAGGGTCGATTGTTCGCCACTCAGGTTTTTTTAGGTGATGCTCTATATGAGATTGATCTCTCAGGAAACAAAAATACAAAAAAAATTGCTGAAAATCTTGGCGGGCTTAATGGATTCGATTTTGGACCGGATGGTTACCTTTATGGACCGCTTTGGTTCAAGAAAGCCATTGCTAAAGTTGATGTGAATACAGGCCAAGTAGAGGTTATTGCCGATGGATTCACAGTACCTACTGCTGCTAACTTTGATTCTAAAGGAAATCTCATCGTTGTTGATACGGCTGCAGGCGAAGTGATTCAGGTCGATGTGAGTTCAGGGAAAAAAACTGTTATTGCTAAGGTGGACCCATCCATAGATAACCTTGCCATCAACTCAAAAGATCAAATATTTATTACCAATATGGCTAAAAATGGTGTCTATGAGATCATGAAAGACACAGGAAAATCCCGCACGGTTGTCGAAGGAAAGCTGGCCTGCGCTCAAGGGGTTGCAGTGTCAAGTGATTCCAAAGGCGATACGTTATACCTGGCAAATTCATTTTCCTACTTGAAAGTTGATGGTTCTACAGGTGATATAATTTCAGGTATTCTTATGCACTCCGCCGGGAAACATTTAGAATATCCTAACACAGTTTCCGTACACGGAGATAGTGTCTTGCTGACCAGCTGGTTTACAGGGACCGTACAAGAAATTGACCGAAATACTGATGAAACAAAGAGAATGCCCCACGGCTTCAAAGTCCCTTGTCATGCAATTCTGATGGAAAATGGGAGTATTATCGTAGCTGAAGTCGGGACTGGAAGTCTGGTTAAAACCACTGATCAAGAAGGTAAAGAACGTGTTGTGGTTGCCAAAGATCTTGCTGTCCCGATATATTTAGCTCCTGCCGGGCATAATGCGGTATACGTGACAGAGGCAATGGCAGGCATAATTTCCCATATTGACCTCAGCACCGGGGAGAAGAAGGTAATAGCATCAGGGCTAAACGGGCCTGAAGGAATAGCGGTTCTTTCGGATGGCAAATTGGTTGTGGTTGAAGCGGGCACTAAACAATTGTCAAAAATTGATCCAACATCTGGATCAAGCACCCCACTGGTGACAAATCTGGCTGTCGGTTTCCCTTCATATCCAGGGGGACTTCCTCCTTATCTAATCACAGGAGTTGCGGTTTCTGACAATGGGACCATCTATGTTACCGGTGATTTAGAAAATGTGTTGTATAAAATTACGCCCAAATAGAAAACCAATAAAATGAGGCCTTGACATCCCCTTTAGGTGTCAGGCCTCAGAGTACATTTCTTAATTTTAACCAGGCACTAATTCTGAAAGCAACTCCTCCTAATGTAGAGTCTTACCTGCCACTTACCAGGTCGCAGTGCCAATTTGATCCGGAGCCTTCTGGATAATTTTGATCTTTCTTGCTTTCTTCAAAAACCCATTAGAATCAAGGAATTGCTCATTTAATTATCGTTTCTAAACCTAATACCAAGGGGGGGGATAATAAAAGATTTCAAAGATCGTGTCGCTGTTATCACAGGAGCCGCCAGCGGTATCGGCCGTGGGCTGTCAGGGCAATTTATTGAGGCTGGTATGAAAGTTGTTTTGGCAGATATTGATGAACCAATAATCCTGATCTTTTTACTCCGGCGACCGATAGTTCGGGTTCCCCATAAATAAATGGAAAGGGAAATGGGTAATGAGTGAACCAACACACTTGGATAAGACATTCCACATTATCATGAGGCGTATGGTAGAGAAGGGGCAGGCACCGCACTATACGGAAATAGCAAAAAAGCTGGGAGTTTCTGTAGAGAAAGGGAGAAAGGCACTGTACGATTTATTCTCTGCTGGAGTCCTCAGGCTTTCCCGAAGGGTAAACAACATGAAAAAATAGACATCATCCCTTTTAAACTATTTTTTATATTGCACTTATAAGATTTTTTACATACAGTTTCAATTCAATCCAGCCAAAGTATAAAAGTAAATTCAGAATTAAAATTCGTCGCATATTGAAAGTTGAACAGGCTTCATAAGTTCAAATCGTCCTAGTTTGTTGAACAACTATGACGCAGGCCTATTACCGATATTTTACAAGAAAATTAACTAATAT
>JBDLIU010000514.1:0-2976 GCA_039714715.1 Bacteroidota bacterium | reverse complement strand
AATGACCTCATCACCTGTATTAGCAGCATCAAGGGCTTCCTGTATGGTAGCATAATCGCCCGGTACATTAATAATTGTAGTAAATGCCGGAATGGCAATAAAAAATAAAATCGCAATTAGAAACATTCTTTTAAATAAATTGACTGTAGTTTTCATACTATTACAATTAAATGGTTTTAGATTAATTATTTTGAGTTTGTTTTATATCCTCTATTAGTTCATTTAACACTTTATTTTGTTTTTCTTTTTTTCTGATGAACTTTTTCAGGTTTTGAATTTCATCTTCAGAGGCTTGCTCTCTCTTGATCTCTCTTTTATTTTGTTTTCCCATTATTAATTTAAATTGTAAATGCAAAAATAAATATGGAAGACGACCCAGGCAAAATATTCACATCATCAAATTATCATTTCAGTACCTAATTGAGATCATAAAAATATCACACTGTCAAATAATGCATTGAGTAACTGAAGGATAGAAGATGTTCGCAAAAAGGAAGTCTTAGATCTTTGAAAGGTAGCTTACAAGATTTTCATCGTTGGCAAGACCCATTTTCTTTCTGACCTTTGAGCGGGTATTATTAATTGAGCGGGGGTCTACACCACTCAATTCTGAAATGTCCTTGGTTGACATATTCATACGTAGAAAAGCACATAAGCGTTGTTCGGAAGGTGAGAGATCGGGATATAGACGAAGTAATTTTGAATGGAAATCGATATGGACTTCTTTAAAGCGAATATTAAATTCTTCCCATATCTCCTCATCACTTGTTTTTCTGATTTTGGCAGCGATCTTATTGATGGCATCTTTGGTTTCAGGCTTTACAGCTTGTCGCTCTACCTCCAGCATGCTATTGGATATCTCTGCAAGGATCTCATTTTTCTTCATCAATGACAACACATTGGCTGTCATTTCACGTTTTTTATATGCAAGCTCTTCCTCTATGCGTTGGTTTTCAATTTTGGTTGCGTTTGACCTGGCTTTGTGCAAACGGTATATAAAATAAACAGTAATCCCTAAAAGCAGAATTACCACGGCCATTATGGATATGAAGAAATTCTTTTGCTGCGAACGCAGTTTTATTTCTTTATTCTCCAGTTCCAGGTGATTTTTTTGCTTTTCAAATTCCATCTCCAGTTCCAACACCGACAGCAAGCTTGTATTGCTTGCTTTTGTCAAACTGTCGTCGAAAAGGTTATAGGCTTTATAATAATTGATGGCTTCTACATAGCGCTCCCTGCTATATTCAATATCAAAAAGAGCATTATTCGCAATTGCTTTTATTTTAAGGTTTTCGAGGTGCTTTGGTGATTCAATAATACTTTTATAATATTCTATCGCAGTGAGTGTGTCCTTTTTTGCCAGGGATATTTTTGCTTTCACTTCCTGTGCAAAATAATAATTCATCAGATGACCAGCATCATGATAAATTGTCGATGCTTTTTGTATATAATAATCAGCAGAATCAACCTCATTTAAGTCTAGAAAGATATCAGCCAGGTTATGATAGTTGATTGCCAGCCATATCTTATTACTATATTTCGTGTTAAGGACAACAGCCTTCCGAATATAATAAAGGGCAGAATCATTACTATTTAACAGGAAATACCTTGTCCCTATATTATTCAGGTTAGCTGCGATCTTCACTGTATCTTGTAACTCAACACTCACCCCATATGATTTCATGCTGAACTCGAGGCTTCGTTCCAGATCATCTAAACCTTCAAAAATGTAACAATACAGGGTGTAAATCCCTCTCATCATATTAAGATCGTTCAACTCGCGGAATAGATCCAGGGCTTTGGCGGTATGGTCATTTGCCTGTTGGAATTTGTCAAGATGAAGAAAAACCAGGGCCTTATAATAATGGATCCTGGCACTTTGCGCTTTGTTTGGGTACTCAATTATGATGTTTTCGGCCAGGTCAAGATATTCCAGAGAATGCAGATAATCGCCTTTGAAGCAATAGTTGCTGCCTATTCGGGTATATATTTGTGCTTTATATTTGGGATCGTCTGTTTCCCTGGCGATCATTAAAGCTTTATTGAGATAATATATTGCACTGTCGCGGTTAATGCTTTCGCAGATATCAGCCAGTTTGATCAGCAAGTTTACTTTAACAGTGTCATGGCTTTCTGTCAGCAGCTTGGTTTTCAATGAATCAGTGGCTGATATTGATTGACTTTGATTGAGCAGTGTACTCAGGATAAAAAGTAAAAAAAATATTAGCCGACCAGGTTTCATTCATGCAAAAGTAATAAAATAAGGTTCTTTATCTCACTACCACCTTTTTGCCAATCGATTTGCCTGAAGCATTCAGCTTGTATACGTAAATCCCTGGATTCACATTATTTATATTCCAGGTTACAGAATGTGGTCCGCGTTCTTTGTTTTCGTGCACGAGGGTTTTTATCTTTTTTCCCTGCAAATCATAAACAGTAAGATTAATAATCGCCGGTTGTGACAAAGAATATTCAATTGTTGTGGAATGACTGCACGGATTTGGTTGATTTTGATATAGCTCAAAATCGGGCCACAAGCCGGCCTTGTCGATTAATCCAACGGAACCCTGTTTTTCGTATACTCCCATGTCAATTACATCATTATAAATCCGGGGATTCCCGTCCATATCATATGCGGGCAAAGATAAGCCTGTAGTGTCAGGATTGCCGGCATCAATGCAAGGGCTGTTTTCTGTAAGGTGGAAGTCTCCGTTCAATACATCTGAAAATAAAGGGTCAGCATTCATATTTCCGTCGAGCCAGTTAATTGTTCCCGCAAAGCCGCTATTTGTTGTTATGCCATCTTCTCCTCCTGAGATATCGTTATAAGAAGATGAAAACGTGCTTGGAAATCCTTCCTCATGCAGGTGTATTTCGTTAGGTGAGTTATTCCAGAAAATAGAGTTAGTGATTGTTATATCAAAATCAGAATAGAAGAAAGCGCCACCATGTGAGTTGGCAGTATTTTCAGTAACA
>JBDLIU010000513.1:0-2982 GCA_039714715.1 Bacteroidota bacterium | reverse complement strand
GGTAAATAAAAATCCAAATCCACAAACTTCAAAATCCAAAACAAATTCCAAACTGGCAAATTCCAAAATCCCTTCAGTATTCTTATTCTTATTCCTTGTTCCTCTGTTCTTTATTCTGTGCCGCGGCCCCGGCTGCATTTGGGGGTAATAAAAACCGTTCCTTTATTTGGTCACAAATCCATAATTGACTTCCCCACCCACATTTCGTATATTTACCTTTGAATAAAAGCAAAATCCCATTCTGGAATATCAGGTGTTCAGTAAATGTTACATCTCGTATAGCAATAATCATATAAGCTGGTTAACTTCAAACAAACTAATGCTATGAAGAATTTATTCACTTTATTAATTGCAGTAATTCTTGCCGGCGGAGTAATGGGGCAGAACGATTATTGGTTCCAGAAAGGGGTGAAAGTAAATAAACCCGTAAAAAAAATTGAATACTTTACCAAAAGTATCGAAATGGAAGGGGCTGCCGCTGAAACCTATTTGAATCGTGGTGATGTATATTGGGGCCTTGCCATTGGCGGTTTAAATAAGCACCGTCGGTTTGTTATTATATTTAACAAAGACAAGGCTAATTTCCATAAACCAAAGGTGATGTTTGATAAGGCAAGAAAGGATTACACAAAAGCAATGGAGATTGATTCCAATTGTACAAAGGCATATATAAAGAGAAGCAAGGTTTATTGGCAGCTTGGTGATAATGACAAGGCATTAGCAGACGCATCCCTGCTGATAAAGATTAATCCTGAAGTCCCGGAAGGGTATGTAAGACGTGGCGGATTGTATAGGAACAATTTCGGGGATTCGGAAAAGGCATTGGTTGATTTTTCCAAAGCAATCGAATTAGACCCAAATAATACGGATGCTTATCGATCCCGTGCTTTCACATATTATCATCTTGAGGAGTATGAAAATGCTTTGGCTGATTTCAATAAGGTGATTGAAATTGACCCCAAGGATGCATTTTCATATTGGCGGCGTGGCGATATTTACAGATGCACGGGAGAATATGATAAAGCACTAACTGAATATAACCGATCGATTAAAATGGACTTTAAATATTCTGTCGTTTATAATAGTCGTGGTTTAATATATTTCATTCAGGGACAATATGAAAAAGCCTTGAAGGATTTCAAGAAAGCTATATCCAAGCAACCATCATATTACCTAATAGCATACAATAATGCAGGTTATGTATATCTTCAACAGGGCAAAACTGACCTAGCCATCAAATATTTTAATAAGTCAATAAGCGAACGAGATAAACGAGATAAATTTTTTGCACCAAATTTGAATCTTGCACTCCTTTATTACGAGAATGGAGATCAGGAAAAAGCCATACTATATCTGGAACAGGC
The DNA here is from genome assembly GCA_039714715.1 of Bacteroidota bacterium. Lineage (GTDB taxonomy): Bacteria > Bacteroidota > Bacteroidia > Cytophagales > Cyclobacteriaceae > S012-113. Next base: position 1,618 of record JBDLIU010000513.1, on the reverse strand, counting down.
GAAAGAAATGGCTCCTTCTCTTCAAGACTCAATAGATAGCGTTTTGATGTCAAAACAGAAATTTGGGGTTTATTGGACTGAGAAGGATAAGGAAACGATGGCGAAGATGTTTGAAGAACTAAAGTGAAAGTTATGTTGGTATGTTCCGTGGGTGCAAATTTGACTTCACCGTTAGACACAACAAATAATTCATAAAAATGAAAAACACATCAATAAAAAGTACAAAGAAGATGAACTGGGCCAGATGGGTTGCCAGAATCCTCAGTTCCTTTATCATCATCATTTGGGGGGGATTTTTCTTTCTCCAATTGTTTACAAACTATTATGATGAGACGGGGGCATTTGCCCCCACCCAAGGAGCAATAATTACTTCTGTATTTATAATTATTCTTCTGGCAGGTACAATCATTGGCTGGTGGAGTGAGAAATGGGGCGGAATAATCCTTATTGTTGGGTACATACCATCTGCTATTGGGGGATATATAATGGCTGTTTCACATTCTGTTACATCTGCTGCTGGTTTTATCCCTGTCATTCTTTTTCTTCCTTTCTTGATTTCCGGGATCCTGTTTATTCTTTTCTGGGCAAAAAACAGGGATTGAATTACGGGATAAAAATAGCCGGGAATACTTCCATTGTTAAATAAGCAATAGCATTTGTTGCATATCTAATAGTAGCAATTATAAGAGTTTTAAAGCTTTATGGATGTAGAGCGATCCTCAACATCTTTTAATATGAATACTTTTAGAACAGCTATTATATACAATACTGCAAAACTGATATTTAAAAGATAAGCCCCGAATTCAAAATCAAATTCAATAATACCAATAAGGAAAAAATATACAACCGGAATAGTTATTATTGATAAAATGCAGTTTTCAATTTTTAAGTAATTGTCTTTTGACTTAATAATAGTAAGAACAAAAAGGAATAGGCTAAACACCAGGGGAATGATATATATTATAGAAAATCCACCGAGTTTAATATCCTTGATTGCTTCTATAAGAAACAGAACCATAGTAAGCGAATAAATAATTAGTGCAGACCATTGTATTAAGCTAATGGTTAATTTCCCGAATTTAAACTTTCCAAATTTCAAAATAGATAGAAAAAATGACAAGATTAAGGGTAAGCCCACAATAAAAAAACCTGTCCAAATACCCCTGTCGGAAGACCATATATCCCAAAAATAATATTTTGGCTTGGTCCCATAAGCATATTCAAAGAAGAATGAAATAATAAACAAGGATAAAAAAACAATTTCCACTATTCTGATTATCCGCGGCTGAAATATTGTTGAATGTTTTATCATGAGATAATTTATTGGTTTTTAGAAATTTTTAAGGTATAAGTCTTCTCTAATCTCACCTAAAAATAGCCTAATAATAGTGGAATGTCAAGAAAGCACTATAAAGAAACATAATTCCTTACATCATTATCCTGAAACCAATTGATAAATCATCAATCCAAAACAATTGTGGTCAGGAGAAGAAATGCACCTCATCACCCAACCCATAACCGAACCTCAAACAGAAATAGACATCAGCCACCTCCCCGCCGGCATCTACATCGTCAAAGTCTGGAACGACAAAGATATGATGGTGAGGAAGGTGATCAA
>JBDLIU010000512.1:0-2983 GCA_039714715.1 Bacteroidota bacterium | reverse complement strand
GTAGCTGATTCATCCATGAGTTTCTATATGGCCAAAACTGATCCAATGGCAGCTTTAAATTGCGATGAGAAGGACATTTCTCCACTTGACAGCATCAGCAGAGGAGTAGTTCAAATGGATTCAATACACTTTGAATCGGGCACATATGAACTCATAACGGATACTGTTGCCTATGAATTCAATCAATTCACTCCTGAACAGGAAATGCCATGTTTTACACCAAATGTCGACGACCAAAGCCAGGAATACTTCCCCTGCCCATGCAATAAAGAGGCATTAACTGTCAGTTGGCTGAAGGGCGCGGAATACCTATGGAATACGGGAGAAACAAGTACTATTTTGGAAGTGGACTCATCCGGGATTTATACGGTAAATGTAAACCTTTGTGGTAATGAAGTTACTTCCACCTTTATGGTTCAGTATAAAAAGCTTACAGATTGCGTCATTATACAGGACAACAGCCCTTTGTGTCCCGGACACATCACGACCCTGCAGGTAAATCATAGTTATGAAGATGCCCTGAGTTTGTTGTGGAGCACAGGGGAAACAGAAGACAGCATCCATGTCACAAAGGCCGGTATATATTCAGTTGATCTGTCGGCATGTGGCTACACTGATCATTTCAGTTTTGATATACAATACCGTGACATTGAGGAGGAGGATTGCAAACCGGTATTTATTCCAAATGCATTTGTTCCAAAAAGTTCTCAATATGTGGACAATAAAGTGTTTAAAATTTATACAACACTCGACCCACAAGCCTTTCTCAATTTTGATATGATGATCTTCGACAGATGGGGTGAAAAAGTATTTCACACGGACGATGCATTCGATGGATGGGATGGCAGATATAAAAATAAAGATGCTGCTCCCGGGGTTTATCTATATCAAATCTCATATGAGATCGACCTTGGAGGAGATGTTTATATCCAGAGTTTTGACGGACAGGTGGTATTGGTTAGGTAGTGTAATAAAAAAGGCACATAAGCGTATATTCAACATTCAAAATCGTGTTGATCACTTAATGGGCCATGACCGTAGCGTGTATTTTTTGTGGATATTAAATGATATCATGAGGCTCAAAACAGATCAAATAGATTGCTAAACAATTAGAATTTTTTAGTAAATCCCACATAATACTGGCTAATTCTTATTTTGATGCGCTAGGAAAAGTAAGTACTTAGTCTAAAGAGGAAGAAGTCTTGATTTCTAGCACCATAATTGATATTGACAAATCTTTGAATTTGACTATTCAAAGCTTCTGCTGCAGCGTTAGTTTCATTTTTTCTGAAGTAGTTTAGAATAAAGGGTAAATGATTTTTCAACAGGTAAGAGAGATTGTCTAATTCATAGATATAGACATCATTTACTTTTTCCAACCAAAGAAGAATTTTCTTTTCTTTTATAATTAATTCAACACTTTTTTTTGTTTTTCTGTACCACTGTCGTAATTCTACTATGAGAGAATAGGCAAGTTGTATTTCAGGATAAATGTCAAACAAAATCTGAGCACGTTGTTTTTGGTGATCAGACCATTCACCAGGTAATTTAAAAAGCAGACCTCGGGATCTTGCCAACAACTGAAGGGTTGAATCCCCATTTGGATGTTGAGTTTCAGTATATTTGAAAGGCTGTTTTTTGAATTCCTTCCTATCTATATGTGCCTCCCATTTTTTAGCTTGTTGTTCATCATAAAAGTCTTCTTTTGCTTTTCTTCTTTTTTCTAGTTCTTGTTGACGATAGCGTATGCGTATGGCTTGCAAAGATTCCAGCGCATGTTTTATCACATGAAATTTATCTGCTACTTGATAGGCATTCATAAATGATTGACGGCCCAACCACTCGTAATTTTGGGCCATGTCTCTGGTTAAACTCTTGACTTGCATCTTATTATCAAATGACCCCAGGAGTTTGACCAAGTACTTTGTCTTCAAGGTGTTTGCCATCAGGGCAATCTTCCCACTTTCCCTGTTACTCAAAATGGAGTAACATTCCCCATCTATAGTCTTTTCATCTATAGCCATATAAGAACCAAGATGCTCCTCTTTGAGTATGGGCACTTTGATCACTTTTTCAATACCTTTATCCCTTACCCTCAAATCATGCTTTCCTATTTGTCCACTTGTAATCGCTTGGGAATAGCCACTTAATACTTCTTGATACCATCTATGTAACTTCTTGGGATTCATCCCCAATACATAGGCAACATTTCCAATACTGATAACTTTACCCTCGACCAATTTCTTTTAAAAAAGCCCCGAATTCTTTCGTTGCCTTCATCCCTTTTAAGTGAAAATTATAGCTATTTGAATAGGATCTCTTTGATCCCGATTCCTTCCATTTCCTGCGGCGTAAATACAAAAATACTTCTTTTGCATTCATCGGAAATGTCTGAAGTTCAATCGCATTTAGGTAACCATCACTTACCACATTAGACTTCTTTGAAAGCTCTTTAGGCAGGTGGTCATCACCTTGCTTCTCGTCCAAATATATTCTATATACTCCGCTAATAGCTTCATATCCCGTAAATTCGAAATGTCGCAATATTTCCTCAGGGACAATCAATTTGATCAATTCTTTATTCATATTCCTTTTTGGACAAAGATACTTCTCTTTCCCTTAGCGCATCAAAATAGGAATTAGCCCTCAGCCTCTGCCTCTGCCTCAGCCTAAAATAAAACCCTGTGCATATATAGAATAATTATCATTAATAATTTACATTTGCAGCTCGGTAGAAAATATTTTGCCAATATAGAAATTGGCCCCGTAGTTCAACTGGATAGAATATCAGATTTCGGCTCTGAGGGTTGGGGGTTCGAATCCTCCCGGGGTCACAAAACAGTTTGGAGCATAGAGCAGGAGCATACAGGAGAGAATTGTTATGAGTTTTGAGCGTGTTATTTGAAATACTTTAGCGAAAAACTGTTTTCCCTCTATGCTGTATGCTCAAACTCAAACTGTACGAATTATTACCAAAAACACT
>JBDLIU010000511.1:0-2990 GCA_039714715.1 Bacteroidota bacterium | reverse complement strand
GATGGAAGTTCTTATTTCCATAGTTTACCTTGAACTGAGCTTTCGCCTAATTCGTTATAAGCAAAACGAATTCGCATATCAAACTTTTTTTAGCCCCATTTCTGAACTGTTTCAGATATCCGCTTCTATCCCTAGAAGCCTAACTCAAGAATCAATTCTCAATAAGAACCTAAGAATAAAATTACACGATGCTATAGCGAAAGTCAAATTTAATGGTGAGAAGTATCTGTTTCTAGTAGTTGGAAAAACCGGAATCAATGACCATCCTTTGCCGGAATGTGACAAAATAGGTAAACTTCAGAATGAATATTACAACAGGCTTAATCTATGCACCATGAGCTGACTATCCATTTTATAATGCTACAAAAGCAGCGTTGCATTCATTTACACAAACTTTAAGGATGCAATTAAACATGACGAATATTGAAGTTATAGAAGTCCTGTTTCCAGCAGTAAAAACGCCATGGCACAAAGGAAATCCTCCAAAGATTGCTATTTCGAGGATAGCACCTAAGTTTGCTTTGAAAAAAATAAACAGTTTGAGAGAAGACTTCTCTGTAGTGTAGCTAAAATTATTTGTGTGAATTATTTTCCTGACATGGTCTGTGCTGCATTTCTCCACAATCTTTTATTATTCTGTGAATATATATTTTATTGACTTTCTGTACAATACGATGTAAATTTGCTTTGATGCTTACATTGGCAACAGAATATATATTGAAAGAAATACGGCCCCATGTGTAAATGCCGATCATAAAAACATAATAAAAGAAAGGAGGTGTTAATATGCCAACTCTTTTTGCTGTATACAATCTGAAAGAGAATCAGAAGGCTGAGGAATATAACAACTATCTGGTCGAAACAAAAATTCCAGGAATGAGGGGTGCGCCTTGGTGTACAGATTTTAATACCTGGAAGATAGATAAAGTTCTTGGCCCTGCGGTTTCAGAACCAGAGGGAGAATTGCCTTCAGAACCACCCTACCTGTATGTTGCTAAGATTGAAGTATCTGATTTGGATGCCATGCTGAGTTTCCTCGGGACTGATGCAGGCAAAGGATTTGTTAAATCCTGGAGCTTTTATATTGATCCAACAGCGATCTTTACCATCGGACATGAAGTTTAAACATATTAATAAGTTAGTATCAGAATAGGGCCGTATTCTTTTGACATTGCACTCAAGCTGAACACAACACAGATTGGATATTTAGGAACTTTCAATCAAAGAATCAAGTTTTACAGTTAAGTTAGAATATACTAAAGCTTGCATCAGTTTAGCTTTGTCCTTTCGGTGCTATAAGAAATAGGATTACAACATATTGAATCGAGGATTATGCCGAAATATAAAGTTCTTTATATCAGCGGCTCTATTGGGTTGGGTCATGTTGTAAAAGACATAGCCATTGTAAATAAATTACACGAATTAAATCCGGATGTTGAAGTCGTCTGGATCGCAACAGATCCTGCTATTGCATACCTGGAAGATCTGGGGGAATCGCTCCATGCACTGTCCCATAAATTTACCAGTTATAGTGCATTAGCTGAAAAATCTGCGAACAAGTCTCACCTTAATCTGGTAAATTATGTCCTTGCTTCCTTAAAAAGTTGGTTGCAAAATGCAAAAACCTTTCGAAAAATAATCAGAAATGAACATTATGATGTAGTCGTCGGAAATGAGACTTATGAAATACTGATTGGATTGGTGCTCAAAATTCTCAGATTCAAAACTCCGTTTATCATCATCTATGATTTTCTCGGATTAGATTCCATGACCAAAAGCCTGGTTGAAAGAATTGTGAATTATATTCTGAACTGGATATGGTCGAGAGATCATAAAGTTTTTTCTGCTGCCAATCGGGAATCAATATTTATTGGTGAACCTGAAGATATTCCTAATAAGAAATTTGGATTTTTATTACCAAATCGACGGGAATACGCCAAAGCGCATTTTACCTTCATTGGTTATATCATAAGATTTGATCCCAAGATGTATCTTGATAAGATGGGAATCAGAAAAACGTTGGGCTACAGTGAAAATCCTTTGATAATTTGTTCTATTGGCGGAACATCAATTGGTAAGGAATTGCTTGAACTGTGTATCAGTACTTATCCAATATTAAAGTCCAAAATTGATCAATTGAGGATGATACTGGTTGCTGGCCCTCGCCTGAATCTATCTGACATAGATACAGTACCTGGAATTGAGATCAGAGGCTTTGTTCCTGATCTTTATCAACACTTCGCTTCATGTGATTTAGCAATTGTGCAGGGAGGATTTTCATCGACTCTTGAATTGACAGCCTTGAGACGTCCTTTTATCTATTTTCCTATCGAAGGTCACAGTGAACAGGAGTATGTAGCAAAACGCCTGGATCGTCACCATGCAGGAATTCGAATGAACTTTTCCGAGACAACAGCAGAATCTCTTGCTAACCAAGTATTTGTTAATCTTGAGAAGCGTTTGACATATAAACCACTCAATACAGATGGAGCTAGAAATGGAGCAGAAATTATTAATAAATTTTTAGAAAAAAGTAGTGAGAAAAAAGTAAAAGCATCTTCTTGAAGAATCCATCAACGCCACCGTCAACATAAATGATAGTGTTTCAAAAAGTGTGTCTGGGTAAAAAATAAAAAGGTCTTCTTAAATTAGTTTTGCATGAATAACGACAAACATGGTTAACTAAAAGAAGAAGACCCTATGGATTTTACAAATGAACAGCTATCTGATGTATTTTATCAAGCATTTAAACCCGGGAAAAGGAGTAAAAACTACTAGCATAAGAGAGACATACTTGACAGTATGGGTACGTTTTAACAAAGCGGTTACTATATTTCCAACTCATCAACAAATAAAATCATCTCGCTTGTACTTTGCCGGCCAGAGCTAACCGATTTATTGCCAAACAAACGCCACGAAATTTCATAATCATATTCCAAAACACCTTCGGGCAGCATAATGTCAACTGAGGATGAATATTGTTCACGCGA
>JBDLIU010000510.1:0-3003 GCA_039714715.1 Bacteroidota bacterium | reverse complement strand
ATATTCAGCTTCCTCCTCATTACGCTATCCATTGAATAACGACCTGAGCCTATGATCATGTATAAAATTGAAATAGCAAAATACAGGTATGCTTTTTCTCCTATACCAAAAGGATCACCGCCATGATTAACAAAACCCGCCACAAACATGGTTACGGCCACAAAGAAGGCTGCCGGGCGGGTCATCAGACCAATAGCAAGTAATATTCCACCGGCAAACTCAGCCAATCCGGCTGACCAGGCAAAGGCCTCCGGCAAAGGGAAGCCCATCTCCCCGGTATGTTCAATAAAGCCTTCTGATGGTGGTATTTTTCTAAGGCCATGGGCAAAGGCCATGGATAAACCTGTGAACAACCTTAACAAAGCGAGGGTGAAATCCGTTGTAATAGTATTCTCTGTACCGTTAAATAGTAATTTCTTCATGTTGAAATATTATACTACCATCAATTATATAAAGTTGGTATTTTTCCTCTGAAAGTACTAATTATTAGCGGTTAGAGGGAACCTTTGTATGAATTATTTAATGTTATTTATATAATTTTAACAATAAATAATTCATAGTCGGTTTATAATAATAATCAAACCATGCACATAATATGAAAAGTTTACAATTAACCTTCGCTGCAATGCTAGTCAGCATGGCTGCTGCTGCACAACCTTCGTTTCAGAAAGATACTATTAACACCAGTAACGGGTCTTTGGTGATCACCTTTGTGGGTCATGCTTCTTTAGTTTTTGAATGGAATGGTGAGGTAATCCATATCGATCCTTCATCAAGGGAAGCCGACTATACAAAACTGCCAAAAGCCACCATGATCTTTATAACGCACCAGCATGGCGATCACTGCGACCCGGCTTCGCTTAAAGCAATCACTACACCGCAGACTAAAACATTTATGTCGGCCATGGCCCATGAAAAATGGGGGCAGGGAATGGTACTGCATATCGACAAAAAACTTACAATCAACGGGATTAAAATAGAAGTGCTCCCCGCTTACAACCTGGTACATAAGCGTGACAGCGGTAAGCCATTTCATCCAAAAGGTGAGGGGAATAGCTATTTGATAACCCTGGACAACAAACGAATTTTTATAGGAGGCGATACAGAAAACACTCCCGAAATGAAAGCATTGAAAAATATTGATATTGCCTTCCTGCCTATGAATTTGCCCTATACCATGACTCCCGAAATGGTAGCCGATGCGGCAAAAGCATTTAAGCCCAAAATTCTTTATCCATATCATTATGGTAAAACCGATCTGAACCAACTGCTGGAATTAATGAAAGATGAAAAGGATGTAGAGGTTCGAATAAGAAGGATGTAGATTAATGTTTATGGATGTTTGCTCTCTAAAACAACAAAAAACGTCATTCAGAGGCTTCAGAGGAGGGAGTGTGCGTGAGCAAGCCGTGGAATCTCCCGATTGGGACTCCACGCCGTGCCTGCCGGCAGGCAGGGATTATATGCTTCGCTGCGCTCATCATTATAATCCTCTGAGTGACGTTTGGGGTTTTTTGTTGTTATTATCCCAAGCTAACATTAGATAAAAGAAATGAAGAAATTAATTGTATTCGCATTATTATTGGTTGGTTGTGATAAAATTGATCCTGACCTGAAAAATGTTAATTTCAGGGAAGAGATGAGAACCTTTGTGGGGGAGATCAGTAATTATGCAAAATCTAAAGATTCCGAATTTATTATTATCCCTCAAAATGGAGTTAAGTTGGCCACACTTGAAAATCACCCTGATGGACAGGTGGCTACCCTCTACCTTGATAAAATTGATGCAGTAGGACAGGAAGACCTGTTATTTGGTTATGATCAAGACAATCAAAAATCTCCGGTAATTTTTACCAGTCATACGAGCTCTTATCTGGATATAGTAAAAGACCATGGAAAGGCTATTTTAGTAACCGATTACTGCTCTGATCCATCCAAAATGGATGACTCCTATACTTATAGTAATCAAAAAGAATATATCTCCTTTGCAGCCCCTTACCGGGAGTTAAATGTAATTCCGGGTTACCCTCCTGCTCCGAGAGACTCAAATACTCGTGATATTCTTACAATCAATGATGCTTCCAATTTTCTTTACCTGATCAACCCGGAAAATTACAGTTCGAAAGAAGAATTAATATTTGCCCTTGCTGCAACCAATTACGATGTGATCATTATGGATGCTTTTTTTGATAATCAACTTTTGCTAGCCGGTGATCTGGAATCTATTAAATATAAATACAACGGAGGCACCCGCCTGCTTATTAGCTACATGAGCATTGGTGAAGCAGAAAATTACCGGTATTATTGGAAATCCAGTTATAAAGTTGACCCTCCTGAATGGTTGAGTGATCCTAATCCGGATTGGCCGGGAAATTATAAGGTTAAGTACTGGATGGGTTCATGGAAATCGGTAATATACGGTGATAACAATGCCTACCTCGATATGTTACTTGAAGTTGGATTTGATGGTGCTTACCTGGATATTGTTGATGGCTACTTGTATTATGAAAATTTAATGCACTGATCTTCCTGCTTAATTTTTAACAGTATTTTCTTGATAAGTTCTGATTATCAGAAGCTTAATATTTCCCTGGTTTTTTGCTCAAATATTTATCAACAATAAATTATTATATGTCATTTTTTAGCCGGAAAAGATCAAGGTAAAAGCAAATATTTCTCATGTATTCATAAGAAGCAGAGTTCTAATTTTGAATTGTATTACTGAATACTAATGGTTAACAGTCAAACAACAATCTACCTTATATCGCGCAGGCATTAATCGTTCGTATTAATGTCTGCGCTAACCTAGTTCTTCTGCACACATTTTTTCAAGAATCATTCAAGGTTAACTATTAGTTATTCAAAATAAAGTTTTGAATAATTAACAGCATGAAAAATAAAGATAAACCTGAAAGAAGACGCTTTATCAAGAACATGCTAACTGCCGGTGCGGGAGCCCTGGCGGTTGGTACAGGAACAGTGTTGGCCACTGATCCTAAAGCG
>JBDLIU010000509.1:0-3008 GCA_039714715.1 Bacteroidota bacterium | reverse complement strand
CACACAAAATCGCTCCCCAGCCTGTCCATTGATATAGGCTGTTCCGGAAGTACTACCATAAAGGGCTACATTGCCAATTATCTGATTGCTTTCGGCTTTATACTTAGATTCCTTATGCGGATAAATTATTAAATCCGCTCCTGATAATCCCTTTCCAAAATAATCATTAGCCTCACCCTCCATCTCAAAGGTTATACCTTTCGCACCAAAGGCTCCAAAACTCTGACCTGCTGAGCCTTTAAACTTTAGATGTATCGTATCCTGGGGAAGCCCCTTGTTTCCATATTTCTTTGAAATCTCATTAGAGATAATCGATCCAACCGCCCTGTCTGTATTCAATAAATCAAAAGAAGCCGTAATAGGCATCCCATTTTCAACTGAAGGTTTTACCTCATTAAGCAGCTCCCAATCCTTGCTTAAAAATAGCTCGTGCTGTTGATCTATTTGCTTGAATGCGCCATCTTCTTTATCAGGAGCAGCTTTGAAGAGTATAGGTGACAGGTCCAAATGTTGATCCATTTTTTCTCTAATATTCTCCTGAACCTTAAGTACATCCGCCTGACCAACCATCTCATCTACCGTTCTAAAACCAAGCTCTGCCATTATTTCACGCAGGTCTTCAGCCAGAAACTTAAAATAGTTAACCACATACTCTGGTTTACCCGTAAACTTCTTCCTTAAATCAGGATTTTGAGTGGCTACTCCAACAGGACAGGTATTCAGGTGGCATTTACGCATCATCACACAACCTTCCACAACAAGTGCTGCTGTGGCAACCCCCCATTCTTCTGCACCAAGCAAAGTAGCTACCGCCAAATCTCTGCCTGTTTTCATCTGACCATCAGCCTGAACTGTAATCCTGTTTCTGAGTTTATTCTGAATAAGTGTCTGATGGGTTTCTGCCAGTCCTATCTCCCATGGTAAACCAGTATGCCTGATAGAGCTGATAGGAGAGGCACCTGTACCTCCATCATACCCTGAAATCAAAACAACATCTGCTTTCGCCTTGGCTACACCTGAGGCGATGGTACCAACCCCTGCTTCAGAAACCAATTTTACATTTATTCTTGCCTCTCTGTTTGCTCTTTTCAGATCGTAGATCAGTTGAGCTAAATCCTCAATTGAATAAATATCATGATGTGGTGGTGGAGAAATCAATCCTACTCCGGGTGTGGAATGCCTTACCCTGCCAATCCAGTCATCTACCTTATGCCCAGGTAATTGTCCCCCTTCCCCGGGTTTAGCACCTTGCGCCATTTTTATCTGAATCTCATCGGCATTGGTGAGATAATGGCTGGTCACACCAAATCTTCCTGATGCAACCTGCTTGATAGCTGAACGTTCCCAATCTCCATTAGATTTTTTCTCGAACCTGCTCTCGTCTTCTCCTCCTTCGCCACTGTTAGATTTCCCCCCTATGCGGTTCATGGCAATGGCCAGGGTAGAATGTGCTTCATAAGAGATCGAACCGAATGACATGGCTCCGGTAGCAAATCGCTTGTAAATATTTTCAGCCGGCTCCACCTCGTCAACCGGTACTGAATCTCTCTTCTTAAAGTCGAATAATCCTCGTAGGGTGAAAGCCTGGTTTGATTGATTGTTAATTAAATCAGTATACTGCTTATAGATTGCATAATCATCCATTCTTGTTGATTTCTGCAACAGATAAATGGCCTCCGGGCTAAACAGATGTGATTCACCGTCTTTACGCCATTCATAAACTCCGCCTGTTTTAAGTAGATCCAGTTCTTTGCCATCTTCAGGATAAGCCAGGTTATGGCATTTTAGGCACTCTCTTTCTATGCCTTCAAATCCGATTCCCTGAATTCGGGTAACTGTCTTGGTAAAGCAGCGATCAACGACATCAGAATTCAACCCAATCACTTCGAAAATTTGTGCACCCTGATACGACTGAAGTGTTGATATTCCCATCTTTGAGAATATTTTCCTCAAACCATAGCCAATTGCATTTATATAATTGGAATCAGCCTCTTTTAGGGTAAGTCCTTTTTTCAGCAATTTTTTCTTATACAAATCTCTAATGCTATCAAAAGCAAGATAAGGACAAACTGCATTGGCCCCAAAACCAATAAGTGTAGCAAAATGATGGGTTTCGCGAACATCTGCTGCCTCTACCACCAGAGAACTAACAGCCCTCAGCTTATAATTGACCAAAGTTTGATGGATTGCTCCAAGTGCCAACAATGATGGGATTGATACGAAATCCTTACTTACTTTTCTGTCGGAAATAATCAGAATCTTGTATCCCTGAATTACCGCTTTTACCGCAAGAGCAGTTATTCTGTCAATAGCCCTTTCCAGCGTGAGATCGCCATCTTTATCAAAATAAATATCGATAATTATGGACCTGTAATCAGCGTCATTAATAGCTTTTAGCCTGGCCACCTCTTCCTTCCTCAGTACAGGCTGCTCCAGAGCAATATGCTTGCAATGTTCTGGTGAGACAGACAGTGTATTCATATTACTCCCCAGATTTGTGTTCAATGACATTACCATCTTCTCACGAATAGGGTCAATTGGAGGGTTGCTTACCTGGGCAAATAACTGTTTAAAATAGCTGGATAGATGCTGTGGTTGTTTCGATAAGGGTGGCAGAGGAATATCGGCCCCCATTGAGCCGATGGGTTCTGCCCCAGAATTGGCCATTGGCCCAATTATAGATTTAAGATCTTCACGACTGTATCCAAAAGCAAGCTGCTGTCTGAGTAGTTCCTGGTCTCTAAATGATTCTTCCTTAACCTCTCCGGAAAGATCCCTTAAAAAAACTTTTCCCTCTTTTACCCAGTTTTCAAATGGATGTTCATTAATCAATTCTTGCTTAAGTTCCTCATCGCTAATAATTCGTCCTTTTTCAAGATCGGCCACAAACATTTTACCTGGCTGAAGCCTTCCTTTCATTATTATTTTCGATTCATCAACAGGAAGCACTCCTGCCTCAGAGGCCATCACAACAATATCGTCTTCTGTTACCAGGTACCTGGATGGAC
>JBDLIU010000508.1:0-3010 GCA_039714715.1 Bacteroidota bacterium | reverse complement strand
TTTTATGATGGGAATTATAAAGCTGCGCTTGATCCTTTACGACACGCCTTTGAAATTAATCCTAAAGGTCTGGCCAATTGGTTATACGCATGGGCTTTTGCCTGTGATAACAGACATGAAGAAGCGATTTCTGTCATCGATAAAGGACTAAAGAAGGATTACAACAGTACAGCAAATAGTATTAATCTAATGTTAAAATTTGCATTAATAAATGAAAAAGAAAAAGCACTTAAAATAATTACCTCAGATTTACAGAATGCTATTAAAACAGGTGGACCAGCTATATCTCATCTTGCTTCAGGCATACTTGCATTCTGTGGTGAAAAAGAAAAAGCTATTGACTTGCTTAATAATGCAGTTGATAGAGGATTTTTAAATTACCCTCTTATAGCTGAAAAAGATCCTTTTCTTGAAAACATTAGAGAAGAAAAACAGTTCATTACACTTATGAAGAAGTTAAAATATAAATGGGAGAATTTTAAAGTATAAATCAAAATTGAACTATGGCAAGTCTCCTTCCTGAATTTCAATACGACATCTTTATTTCCTATCGCCAGAAGGATAATAAAGCAGACCAGTGGACGTCTGCTTTTTGTTGTCCATACAGCATGTATCCATACTTTTACAACCTGTCTGCACAGGCAGGATGGCATAATTATTCTGTTAATGGCTAAAGCCAAATATAATTCTTTTTGATTACCACCGGGCTGAAGCCCGGAGTATAATCATAATTACTCTATTATACTGAATGTATGGGGTCGTAAGAAGTCCCTCAGACGGTCTTTATAGATGGTTAAATATTCCTCATTTAAAACGTATAAGAAACGAACACCCACCATTCCAGGAAGCAATAAACAACCTGCAACTACCCCTAAACTAGGGCAATTTGATCAGATTAAGATGTAGTTAAAAGTGGTATTATTTAACCTAATTGAATAAGCACACGAATAATAACAGGTATTTGTGTACCCATGATCAAATCATATATTTTAATAATAATCAGGTATTTTCTACCCTTCCTTAAACTTAAAGGATACACTTAGTTTGGTCCGGTAAGAAGTAACTAAACCTTTGTCAATTGTTACATCCTGTGAAATCACTTCACCAATACGTAAATCTTCTAAGGTTTTACCTGCTCTCTCCACTGCTTTTGCAGCAGCATCTTCCCATGATACGGTACTTGTACCCACGATTTCAATTACTTTGTAAACACTCATAATCCTTATTTTTCTGGTTTACAACAAGTTAGCGAAATTTACAAAGCGTGTCAAGAAATAATTATGGCGTTTTAATCTATTAATATTACCAACTAATCATTGTTCTAATTTTTATCTATTCGTAAATTAGGCTCACATTCATAACAACATTATAGCCAATGGATTCTCCTACCCTAAAAATGGCATTCCTCTATACTGGAATAGCTGGATCTACTCGTCTGGCAACTCGTCTGGGAGATCGATACACGGAAGTTTTATCAAAACATAATGATCTGATCAGATCGCTTAAGCAGGTACAGAAGAGTAAGGTAGTAGAATTGATCGGTGATGGTTTTTTTATGGCATTTGAAGAGGCTAAAGATGCCATACATGCTGCTATTGCTATCCAGCAGGCCATCAGCCATTATCGCTGGCCATCCAAAGAAGAAGTCGCCCTGAGAATTGGTTTGAATTGGGGCGCTGCCCTGCCCTATGGATCAACATTTACAGGTATTGAGGTTCACAAAACATCGAGGATTAGAAATGCCGCCCACGGTGGACAAATATTGGTAAGTCAGCAGATTGCCAAACAAATCAGGAAGCAGCGTATTGAGTACTTTGATATTAGCAAAATTGGTGAGTTCCTGCTACGCGATTTTGATAAAAGCGTTACGCTATTCCAGGTTAATATTCCTGGTTCTAAAACCTTATTCCCCCTACCTCGAACAATTTCTGCAGCCCCATCTATAGCTATTTTGCCATTTCATAATGTTGATGATGTATCAGCCAATGAATACCTGGGGCTAGGTATTGCGGAAGAAATTATCAGCTCTTTATCAAAAAATTCGGAAATACGAGTGCTGGCAAGGGCCACCACATTTGGTATAAATACAAAATACGATATCAAGGAATTAGGAGAAAAACTAAATGCAACAGCCATTCTGGAAGGCACCGTAAGAAAGGAAAATAGCAATATAACCATTACTGCAGAGCTTGTAGATGCTAAATCCGGGGCCAATATGTGGATTCTTTCATATGAAGGTAAGCAGGATGAACTATTGGGGATTCAAGACAAGATTACCCACCAAATAGCATCATCACTATTAGGCATAAGTGATGATACCATAAGTGATGATATTCAGACAGCTCAAACACAAAATTTCGAGGCTTATGAGAAATATTTAATGGGTAAGAAATTCTATTATCAATATAGTGAGAAGAGTATTGAGTTTGCCCTACAAATGTTCAGGCAAGCACTACAGCAAGATCGAAATTATGCCCTCGCCTATTGTGGATTAGCTGATTGTTATTCTTACTTATTTATGTACAGTAACCCAAATGATGAAAATCTTAACAATGCTATTTCAAATTGTAAAAAAGCCATTGATCTAAATACAGAACTGGCTGAAGCTTACTCAGCCTATGGCATTGCTCTTTCCTTAAAAGGTAATTTCGATGAGTCTGAAGAAGCATTTGATAAAGCCATTGAGCTTAATCCAATGCTTTTCGAAGCACAGTATCATTATGCCCGAATGACCTTCAGCAATGGCGACTACTTGAAAGCGGCAGAACTATTTGAGGCAGCCAGCCGTATCCGACAGGACGATTATCAATCGTTGCTCTTAAATGGTCAGTGTTATGATTCGCTTGGTATGCCAGAAAAAGCTACTGATACACGAGTAAGAGGTGTACGAATTGCGGAAGAGGTACTACAGTTAAATCCTGGCAATACCAGGGCGCTTTATATGGGAGCTAATGGACTGGTAGCTCTGAGAGAGCAGGAAAAAGGCCTCGAATGGTTGCAAAGAGCGCTT
>JBDLIU010000507.1:0-3021 GCA_039714715.1 Bacteroidota bacterium | reverse complement strand
AATTCCCAGTGTTAGGGTTGGCGGACCGTATACTATTACTGTATCATTTATCGGATACAATAATTTTGAAGTTAAAGATGTAAATCTTCAACTTGGTGAGACATATTCTATTAATGCTAAAATGACTGATTCGTCTGTAGCATTGGAAGATGTAGTTGTTGTTGCAGATAAAAATGCTGTTATCGATAAAAAGAGAACAGGTTCTGCCATAAATATTTCCAGTAAGACTATCAAAGAAATGCCTACTATTTCAAGATCTCAGGCTGACCTTACTCGTCTTACACCTAGCAGTGACGGAAATTCATTTGGTGGAAGAAACAACCAGTTTAATAACTTCTCGTTAGATGGTTCTATCTTCAACAACCCATTTGGTTTGGATGCTGCTACACCGGGAGGGCAATCAAATGCTCAACCTATTTCGCTTGACGCGATTGAGCAGGTTCAGGTTTCTCTGGCTCCTTACGATGTTACTCAGGCAGGATTTACAGGTGCAGCAGTAAATGCTGTTACTAAATCGGGTACAAATGAATTTAAAGGTACTGTTTACGGTTTCTACAGAAATCAAGACATGACAGGTAATAAGGTTTCAGGTCAGGAAATTGACAGAGCCGACTTAAACCAAATGCAAACAGGATTCTCTATTGGTGGTCCACTTATTGAGAACAAGTTATTCTTCTTTGCTAACTTTGAAATAGAAAGACGTAACGATTTAGGTTCTCCTTATAAGGCGAGAAGAGCGGGCGATGAAGTTGGCGGTAATATTTCACGTGTTTCATATGATGATATGATAAGAGTTCAAGACGCTTTAAGTTCTATGAAAGATTCTTCAGGAAATGTGTATAGCTATGATCCTGGAAAATTTGAAGGATACATGCATGAAACCAGTAATGAAAAAGGTATTGTGAAAATTGACTGGAACATTAACGAACAACATACTCTTTCTGCCAAATACAACTTCTTAAGAGCAAGAAGAGATCTTAATGCCCACCCGGAAGCTATCGGACGTAGAGGTCCGGATTTGATTACTCTACAATTCGAGAATGCAGGATATAGAATTAATAATAATATTGATTCGTGGATAGTTGAGTTAAACTCCCGTTTCGAAAACTCATCAAATAAATTATTGGCAGGCTATACTAAATTTGACGACTGGAGAGATCCGTTCTCTACTCCATTCCCTACAATAAATATTAATCAGGCTGGAATCAGAGGAATTGTGGCAGGACACGAACCGTTCTCTATTCACAACGTACTAGACCAACAGGTTTTACAGATAACTGATAACTTCAACTATTACCTTGGTAACCACGTTATAACTGCCGGTGCATCTTTCGAAAAATTCATGTTCAATAATTCATTCAACCTAGGAGTATATGAAGGAACATTTGGACCAGGGTGGAACAATGTTGACTCTTTTGTAAATGCAACACAAGATGGTTCTTTCTACCACAATCAAGTAGAAACTGCTCAGGCAACTTATGATGCCGCTGACTGGAGTTGGGCAAAGACCAACGTAGGTCAGGCTGCCGTATATATTCAGGATAAATGGAATGTAAACGATAAGTTTACACTTACCTATGGTATTAGAATGGATATGCCATTATACTTCGATACAGCTGAGATGTTGCAGGAAAAAGCATACACTTGGAACACAACTGACTCAATTGGAACTGTTGTTGGTGAAATGACCTATTATGACGATGAAGGTAATCTGACTAAAATAGACAATACAAAATTCCCAAAACAAACTCCTTTAATTTCTCCTAGAGTTGGATTCAACTACGATATAAAAGGAGACAAAACACTACAACTACGTGGTGGATCAGGATTATTCACAGGTCGTTTACCATTTGTATGGATAGGCAACCAAGTTCAAAACTATAATGACTTTTACTTTAACTCTACAGCACCTGATTTCAAATTCCCTCAAGTTTGGAGATCTAATTTAGGTTTTGATGCTAATATTGGTAATGGTTTTATTATCGAGACCGATTTGATATACACTAAAGACTTAGCTGCTCCAGTTGTGAAAAACTATGCTTTAGGTACGCCATCTCAGAATTTGAATGTTACGGGCTATGGAGACAATAGACCTGTTTACCTTCCTGCTGACCGAATTCATGCCTTTGATTACTTTAAAAGTCTCTATTGGACAGGTCCTCCTTTTTCACCAACAAATGCATATGTATTTGATAACGTTGATGGAGGGTACACTTTCAATGCTTCTATACAAGTAAAAAAATCGTTCAAAAATGGATTATTTACAAGTTTAGGATACAACTATCTTGATGCAAAAGATTATTCATCTATCGCTGCAGAAATCACAGGAGATGCATACGACAGAAATCCGCATCACGGAAATGCAAATCAATTAGAACTTGCTCCATCAATGTATGGTAACAAACACCGTTTTGTATTTGTAGCAGGTAAAACATTTAACTGGAGTGAAAAATGGGTTACTACAATGTCTCTTATCGGTGAAGCTTCACAAGGAGGAAGGTTTAACTACACTTACTCTGGAGATATTAACTTTGACCATTCTCCTTTAAATGACTTAATATATATTCCTAAAGACAATTCTGAAATAGCAGCAATGAACTTTGTAGATTATGACGATTATTTGGGTAATACAGTATTAGCTTCTGAGCAAAGAGCTGCATTTGAAGCATTTATTCAACAGGATGATTACTTAAGTGAAAATAGAGGAAATTATGCTGAAAAATATGCAATATTAAGTCCATGGTATTCTAAATTTGACTTTAGATTTATGCAAGACTTTAACTTCAAGGTTGGAAATAAAACAAATACCATCCAATTCACAATGGATATTATGAATATTGGTAATATGTTTAATTCCAATTGGGGTGTTAGAAAATTGCCGGTAAATACTCAACCAATTGGTGTGGATTATGAAAGAAATGACTGGGGAGATGTTATAAATCATAAGGACCCTATGTTTACTTTCGATGTAGAGCAAAAATCAACTTTTGTTGATGATTTCAGCTTAATGAGCCGTTGGCA
>JBDLIU010000506.1:0-3024 GCA_039714715.1 Bacteroidota bacterium | reverse complement strand
TCGCGTGAACAATATTCATCCTCAGTTGACATTATGCTGCCCGAAGGTGTTTTGGAATATGATTATGAAATTTCGTGGCGTTTGTTTGGCAATAAATCGCTTAGCTCTGGCCGGCAAAGTACAAGCGAGATGATTTTATTTATTGATGAATTGGAAATATAGTAACCGCTTTGTTAAAACGTACCCATACTGTCAAGTATGTCTCTCTTATGCTAGTAGTTTTTACTCCTTTTCCCCGGTTTAAATGCTTGATAAAATACATCAGATAGCTGTTCCTTTGTAAAATCCAAAGGGTCTTCTTCTTTTAGTTAACCATGTTTGTCGTTATTCATGCAAAACTAATTTAAGAAGACCTTTTTATTTTTTACCCAGACACACTTTTTGGGACACTATCTGAATCTCCGGCATCGGGTAAAAGATTTGAAATGTGAATAGAGCTCGAATTTTGCTACGACTTCAATCAACTGATTGTTTTACGCAATGATTTTTCGGTTTTTTTTCAGCATTCATCAAATCGCCTCAATAGTTGAAGGTGGTTTGGGAGCCAGGTTGTATGTCACACTAACAATGCCAGGCACCTGCCGAATGATCTCCTCTGCAAGCTTAGTCAGCATTTCGAATGATAATTGGGTGGGCGTTGCAGTCCGGGCATCCACGCTGTCCCAGCAACGAAGCTCAATTTGCTGACCGAATTCGCGCTTGCCCCCCACCATGCCCGTTACACGGTCTTCATGAAGAATTGCCATGTATTGAAAAGCGCCTGTATCTTTGAGTATATTTTCCACGATGGTGGTAGCTTTACGGACAGTTTTGAGCCTTTCATCTGTCACCTCACCTATTATACGCGCAGCAAGTGCGGGTCCGGGAAAGGGAATACGGTCAAATAGTCCAGGCGGCAATCCCAGGGCACTTCCAACTTTACGTACCCCATCCTTTCGCAACTGTATCAGGGGCTCTATTATCCGGTAACCAAAAGCCTCCTGTGGGTCAATTCCGAGCTGTTCAAATACATTGTGCTGTCTTTTAATCCCCGCTACAGTTTCATCCACATCTGTCAGTATGGTTCCCTGCAGGAGGTAATTGGCCTGGCTTTCCCTGACGATCCGTCCAAAAACACTTTTGTAAAAGGTCTGGGTAATGGCTTCACGTTTCTCTTCAGGATCCGTAATACCTTTCAAAGCTGTTAGGAATTCTTCGTGCGCATCGATAATCTCAACAGTAACACCAAGCTTCCTGAATAAATTCACTACCATTTCAGATTCCGATTCACGCATTAAACCGTTTTCAATGAAACAGGTTTTAAGCTTCCCTCCCAGAGCCTGGTGTCCAAGCATCGTCACAGTCGAAGAATCGACTCCTCCAGATAAGGCATTGATAGCGATCCCGTCACCTACAGTGGACCTGATCATATTGACTTTTTCTTTGATGAACTGTTCTGTATTCAGTTCGCTGGCGGTAATTTCTTTTGTCATTGTAAAGATTTATTCGTTTAGAATTCAGCATATTAATCCCATTGTAATATCATTGAATTATCTTCGTTCAATTTTACACGTGTGCCAAATTTATTACCTTCTCTGTTCAGAATATTTTTAAGCCATAACACATCTCTCCCTCTTGCTTTGTTTACTTTAAAATACTTGATCTGTGTTGGTATCATTCTTAAGCCGGTTAGTTTTCCCGTCAATGGTTCAACATCTACAAAATACATCAAAGATAAATCACCTCTGTATTGTTCATGTCCACGGATGCCTTCATAGTCATTCAGAAAATCACCACAACCATATATAATAGCTCTGTCCTTATAAACCTCTATCCCTTTAACATGGTGAGATGAATGTCCATGAATGATGCTTACTCCAGCATCATCAACGAGTTTATGTGCAAAATTGATTTGTTCAGAAGAGATTTCATAACCCCAATTACTTCCCCAATGAATGGAGACAATCACAATATCTCCCTCTCTTTTTACTTCCTGGACTTTTTCTTTAATTCGCTGTACGGTTTTGTCAGATAAGTCTTTTAACAAATTCACGCCGGGCTTGTCTTCTGTAGCGGACCAGCTTGGTGGAATTCCACTTGTTGCCATTCCGCAGGAAAAGACAATAACCCTGCATTTATTCTCTATATCAATTATTGCCGGAGTTTCCGCCTCCCTGAGATTGATACCTGCACCAGCATGTTTCACATTTACCTTGTTTAAGGTTTCCAGAGACTCCCTTAGTCCCGAATATCCCCAATCAAGAATGTGGTTATTTGCCAGAGAACAGAAATCGATTTTAAATGCTGTCAGACAAGCAATATTATCCGGATGCATCCGGTAATTTATACCCTTGTTTTTCCAGTAATCGTTACTTTTTGTAATGCTTGTTTCTAAATTTATTATTCTCAGATCCGCTTGGATGTGTTCAAGTTCCTCGAGGGCATCTCCCCAGATGTATGAGTAACCGGCACCTCTGGGAATCTGGCCATTCATCCTTTCGGCAATTTCCACATATCCTAAGGCACTTTTCATGTAAGATTCATGGATAGTGGGATCACCCGGGTGAGGCAGTATTTGATCAATACCCCTTCCCGTCATAACATCACCACACATGAAAATTGTGACTGGAGAGATCCCCTGATCACTTGTTATCATTGCGTCTTCGTTAGACATGAATGCGCCTAATGAAGCAATAACGACCAATACGGCAGAACCGCATAACAGCAATTTCCTATGCATGGATTTTTCTACATTACATGCTTATAACCACCCGGAGAACAAGTTAGTGATTATCGGCCTGGTCTCAACAGAAGTTTACACGAAATGCCATTATGGCACTGGCTGTCATAGCTTTTTGAATCATCCATTTCACATCCCTTATGAAAGCAAGCTTCCAAAGGAATGCTTCAAATGCAAAACGCCCATGGCGGGGTGCTTGAATGCTGCTTGTTTGTGAAGCTCTGGGGAGTCGAACTATCAAAGGTTATTTATATTCTGACTTACTGATATTTATGATTATTCCATTCGGAGAGGTATCCGAATAG
>JBDLIU010000505.1:0-3033 GCA_039714715.1 Bacteroidota bacterium | reverse complement strand
ATCCGGGAGGCGCCAACAATGGTAATGGATGGTATTTCGATTACAGCACCAACCACCCATTTATAAAACATATTATTACCCTTTGCCCAACTGATGATCCTTCCGATGAAACCCAGACACAAAAGGTGATTGGTTCTTACAAGATCCATCAATCAGTGGAGGATGTAGCAGCAAATGACCTGCACTACAGGGTTTGGACTGATGCCGATATACTATCTTATCGAACCACAATCGATTGGACCGATAAAGTGTCACCGGCAATTACCGAAGCCAGTCCGCGTAGAAGCATAACAGTGGATTGGGATCTCAAAGAGCATCCTGTTGAGTATTGTACATGGGTAACCATCACAACAGAGTTTGTATTGCCTTATTACAATGCGATCCATTATTCTGATGTGCATTTTACTTATCCTCCAACATATGATCCTACCATTCACGATCTGCATAAGAAACCGGACCTGTACTGGTGGCTTAAGACGCCTGAATTGTTAAGGGCAAATCAGATCAGGAATGTGACAGGCGGATATGTCGTAGGGGCATTCAATATCGTTGATACAACGGTAAGCGGGAACCAGAGCCTCGGAGAATACCGCCTGGTGCACCAGTATAGCTTTAACCAGGATCCGGAGATGCACGAATTCCTCCTGGCAGGTACAGAAGGGTATATGATAGAAAACCTTCGCTTCGGGCATAGTTACGGATATCCATCGGCAGAGGAACTGTGGAAGTTCGAAGAATGGATGACTACCACGGATTCGACCTATTTTATGGGAGAAGAGCCCTTTGTTGTAGGTGTTGACTGGGAAGGTAGACTTCCGTATCCTGAAGGTGAGGTGATACCGCCTGAAATCATCAAAGAACTCAGGGAACAAAAGTAAGTTATTGCTCAGGTGTATAGAAGTCTGACGTAAGGTATTTCTTTGGATTTACCTGAGTTATATCGCGCCAGAGTTCCGCACTTCCATCCTTTGTAAAGAGAAACTTCCTGAAATCTTCCACCAGGGGTTTCTCTTTTTTCTTCATCAATCCAATGTCAATTGTCTGATCCTGTAAGTTGAGTTTTAGTTTGTTATTTTAGGCAGGGATTTGGGGCTTGAGGCTCGGAGCATTCTCCTGATTACAGATTCAACTGATGTAATCGATTTGCTTTAACACCTAATTTTATGTAAGTTTACGTAAGCCTATTTTCTAATAAATATGAGACAGATTATCATTCTCATACTACTTATTGTTATGCCTGCGGCCGGGTTCAACCAGGTCGCTGAAGAGATCAATAAGATAAATGCTGACAGTCTGAAAGAGGTGCTCACAGAGTTAAGTGATATTGAAAGAATAGATGCGTTAAACAAAATAGCATTGGCAATCAGTCTGGATAATTCTGACAGCAGCATTTTATTAGCCAACAGTACGATCTTAATGTCTGAAGAATCAGATTATCAGAAGGGTATTGCTGATGGATATTTCAACCTGGGAAATGCCTATTACATTCAGGATAGCTTGAAACTTAGCGTTTTAAATTACCTCATAGCACTCAGGTTATACGAACAATTACCACCATTTAACTGGATGGCGATCACCCTCGGTAATCTGGCTTCAATAAACTGGTTGATTGGCAGGACAGATAAAGCCATTGAATATCAAAGACGACAATTTCTGGTAACTAAACAACTGGAAGTGCCCCTGCATAATAAATGGGGCGCTGTAATTTTGATAGCATATTATTTTGATGGGATAGGGAAATATGACTCGGCATACTATTATTGTGATCAGGCTTTTGAAGTGGCCAGGCAATACAATGATACCAGCTATATAACTTATACATACACTAATTTATTCAGATTTAAGCTTCATCAAGCTATGGCTGATCCTGCTGATAAAGAGAAATTGGATCAATGTATATCGATTGGATTAAAAGCTCTTGAACTTCGTAATCACCTGGATATGGACCAACAAGGCCGCTACATATGGCACAGGTTCATGTACCTTCATCTGGCAGAAGCATATTTTGAAGAAGGATCGGAGTATTCAATTGATACAGGACTTGAGTATTTAAATAAAGCTAAAAGCGTTAATGATAGTATCGAATCTGATCATGCTGATGCCATTAGAATTTATGGTCTGTATGCATCTCTAAGATCCAGATACAGGGATTATGAAGGTGCTATTGCTTATTATGAAAAAGGTATCAGGAATTTTAAGAAAAATATCCCATGGTCAGAACCTGACTACTTATACGAGAAAGTATTATGGACTTTTATTGATAAGAACATTTTACGGGCCGTTTATGATAGTTTGCACCGGAATTATAAGAGAATCGGAAATTACAGGAAAGCCCTTGAATATAATGTACTGAGGAATAAGGTAGAAAATGAGATATTCCTGGAAGAACAGATGAACACGGTTGCCATGCTGGAAGCCGATTCTGAGATTGAACAGATTGAAAAGCAGGTTGATATGCTGGAAAGAGATAAGCAAATTAAAGATCTGCAGGTTGCCCAGTCAAGGAACATCAATATAGGAATCGGGACATTATTTGTGATCTTTATTTTACTGGGGATATTTTACCTGCGACAGCTCAGATTAAAGAATGAATACAAAAGCAGTATTCTCGAACAAAAGCTGCTACGGCTACAGATGAATCCGCACTTTATCTTCAATGCATTATCCAGTATTCACAACCTTGTGATCAAACAAAACAATGAAAAAGCCTCTGCTTACCTCGTCGATTTTTCACAACTTTTGCGTACATCCCTTGAAAGCTCAAGAGAAGACTTCATTTTACTAGGGGATGAGATCAGCATCATCCAGAATTATCTTGAGTTACAGCGTTTACGACATGATGAAAAATTTGATTTTTCCATTGAAGTGGACCGGCAAACCAATGCTGAGAATGCCATTATTCCACCTATGCTCATCCAACCATTTATAGAAAATGCCATTGAGCACGGCATCAGGCACAAGCAAAGTAAAGGTCATGTTAGTGTCAGTTTCAAACGGGAGGACAATAAGGTGATATGTGAGATTGAGGATGAC
>JBDLIU010000504.1:0-3033 GCA_039714715.1 Bacteroidota bacterium | reverse complement strand
AACGACTAGAGTATCGAGGATATGATAGTGCAGGGATAAGCTTGCTCAATGGTGGTCTGAATGTTTATAAAAGAAAAGGAAAAGTTTCTGAACTTGAAGGATTGCTTGATGGTAAATCTTTAATAAGCACAATAGGCATTGGGCACACCCGGTGGGCCACCCATGGAGAACCCAATGATGTTAATGCTCATCCACATAAATCAAATTCTGGTAGAATCACCCTGATACATAATGGTATTATCGAGAATTATGCTTCACTGAAAAAGGAACTAATCAATAAAGGGTATTCATTTGAGAGCGATACGGATACCGAGGTGCTGGTGAATTTTATTGACGATATCCAACAGCATGAGCAATGCTCATTGGGGGAGGCAGTTCGGCAGGCATTAAATTCAATAGTAGGGGCTTATGCCATTGTGGTGATGGAAGAAGACAATCCATCTCAACTTGTAGCGGCAAGAAAAGGTAGTCCATTGGTGGTGGGTGTTGGTGAAGGAGAGTACTTCTTTGCTTCTGATGCTACACCAATTATTGAGTATACCAAGGATGTGATATATCTGGATGATTTCGAAATTGCTGTTGTAAAAGATAATGAACTGATAATTAAGGACACCTCCAATATGGAACGTGATCCCTATATACAGACCATAGACCTGGAGCTGGAGGCGATAGAAAAAGGAGGGTTTGAGCATTTTATGTTGAAGGAGATCTATGAGCAGCCTAAGTCGATAGCCGACTGTATGCGTGGCCGATTAAGTGCAGCAGATGGCAGGTTGGTTTTAGGGGGTATTCGTGAATATGCTAATAACCTGATTAATGCTGATCGGATATTAATAACCTCTTGCGGCACTTCGTGGCATGCAGGATTGGTATCAGAATATTTTATCGAAGAGTTTTGTCGCATTCCGGTTGAGGTGGAGTATGCTTCAGAGTTCAGGTATCGAAATCCTATTGTTAATGAAGGAGATGCAGTATTTGCTATTTCACAATCAGGCGAAACGGCAGATACTTTGGCAGCCATTGAGATGGCCAAATCAAAGGGAGCTATCATTTTTGGGTTGTGTAATGTGGTAGGATCATCTATTTCAAGAGTATCGCACGAAGGTGCCTATACACATGCTGGTCCCGAGATTGGAGTAGCCAGTACGAAAGCGTTTACTGCACAGCTAACGGTAATGTTTATGATTTCCCTGAGGGTGGCACGTCATAAAGGAACCATAACAGAGTCTAAATACAGGGAAATGCTTTATGAGTTGGAAAGCATTCCATCGAAGGTAGAGGCTGTGTTGAAATTTGATGAAGAAATAAAAAGCATTGCTACCCAGTTTAAAGATGCACAGAATTTCCTCTACCTGGGAAGAGGCTATAATTTCCCGGTAGCACTGGAAGGAGCATTAAAACTGAAAGAGATATCCTATATTCATGCTGAAGGATATCCGGCAGCTGAGATGAAGCACGGGCCAATTGCTTTGATTGATGAAGAAATGCCTGTTGTGTTTATTGCGACAAAGGATAGTTCTTATGAAAAGGTGGTTAGTAATATTCAGGAGGTGAAAGCACGGAAGGGAAGGGTGATTGCTATTGTTACTGAAGGTGATGATATTATCCCCGGAATGGTAGATCATGTGATCGAAGTGCCAGATACTTTAGAGCCACTCATGCCCTTGATTACAGTTATTCCTTTACAGTTACTTTCATACCATATTGCCGTAATGCGGGGTTGTAATGTTGATCAGCCAAGAAATCTGGCAAAATCTGTTACGGTGGAATAGATAAAATCCTAATCTATTGCTTAATTAGCATAAAGGAAGATTCGCTGTAATTGCTTTTAATCTTTAGAATATAAGATCCGGCTTTTAGAGAACTCACATTAATTACTCCAGAGGCCTCCCCTTGCATCAATACCCTTCCGTTAAGATCGTAAATCCCCATAATAGATTTTGGGGTTAATCCTTCGATGTATAAATAGTCATCCAGTGGATTTGGGTAAATAGACAGAGCCGGATTACTGAGATCTTCATATGATGTTAAAGAAATACCAGGTTTACCCGGACTACCAGCGTTATTTGCACACGTCCAGCTTTCAGGAAGTGAATTATCAAGGCTTACTAAAAGTAACTCTAAAGTTGCACCGGTACCATTGGCACATTCAGGCCATGGAGACGAAGACCTATAATAGACTTCATCCTGTAAATCAGAGTTCAGATCATATATTCTTACGGCATCTCCTGTTGAGGATAATCCGAAACCGAAATCACCAACAAAATTTGTAACATCCGGGAAAGCAGCACTAAAATCAAGTGAATTTCTAGCCAAAACGATAAAACCCTCAGGAGCAATTGTTGTTCCTGTGGGGATATTAAAGATATGGGTGTCATCATCATCTTTAAGCGCCCAGCCGGATATGTCTAACATAAAACTATTTGGATTGTATAATTCAACCCAGTCACCCGGTTTAACGATATCGCCTGAATTATAGTTGATTTCGGTTATAATTACTCTTTTAGGAGTATTTGTCGATTCAACAAAATGAGCTTTAACTGTTGTGGTAGAATTTAAGTCTATTTCTATTTCGCTTTCTGTAGAAGAAACAGCACCGCTCCAGTGTGAAAACTTAAATCCATATTCAGGTATGGCCTTAAGTGTTATTGGTACACCTTCGAAGTAGTCTCCCAGCCATCTAGTGCTTTCAATTTTCAGGTGATTATTTAGTTGAACAAAACCTCCATCAATGTCATCGTTTTCAATTATGATTTTTTGGATAGTAGCAAGTTGAAATTTGTTTCTTATATGTTGTTTTACATGATAAGGTCTGTTTGCCGCATAAACTTTCAAATTGTTAATATTTTCACTCCAACTATTCACAGCTCCAGACCACCTGTTATAATGAGCCGGAATCTCAGATGATATTACATCTGAAACATCCTGTATATGTGTACTTACATTATCAAATAAGAACCTGCTATTTAGCTCATCGGCAAAACGGTTGATAAACCTGTTTCTAAAGCTAATATTGGTCATGAGTCTCCTCAA
>JBDLIU010000503.1:0-3048 GCA_039714715.1 Bacteroidota bacterium | reverse complement strand
CATCGGTTGCTTACTCTGTCAAAATGCTGAAAACTCTGTAGAAATATTTTTAACAGGTGACAGGTATCTTCTCAATAAAGTGGGGTGAATGCGTTTAGATTGGAGCAGTTTCTAAAACTGCTCCAATCTTTACCCCGAATTATTGAGAAGATACGGCGACAGTCACTTAAATTGGTCACTATGTTTGCACTTTTTGATTTTGGACGCTGATTAACGCGGATAAACGCTGATTTTAGCTCTTTTATCTGCGTTAATCGATTTGCAGAAAAAAGTTAAAAAAGAAAAGCACAAGCGTAAGCTAAAACGAGCTAGAAGCAGATAATGCTAAATTCTAAAATGAATCTTGAAAAAATTTTAGAGTTTTTAAGTTAGGTTCTTAGACAAAAAGCATTTTTCTATTGTTTAAGCTTTGTGAGTTTTGTAACTTTTGACCTTAAAAGGAAATAAATTTTATTACTAACCAATTAGATAATTTTCAAAGGTTCAAAAGACAGATATTTCGATCTTCAATCCCTATTCAATATTTGAGTAGGGATTTTTTTATGCTAAATTTCTTTTATCTACCCTCTATGCATTCTTTGTGGATTAATAAAGTTGTTTCATCTCATTTTTGTTATGTTTAAATTTATAATCAATTAATGATCTGAAACATTATATTAAGTAAATGAAATAAGCATGAGTTTTCAGATCTCTCTAAAGAATTTCAGGGGGATTTGAAAATTCATAAATTAAAAAACATAAACAAATGAAAAAACTATTTTTAATATATCTGATGATGGCGAGTTCAGCCTTACTGTTCTCCCAAAGCACTGTGACATTGAGCTTACCTCAGATCGATGGTGCCGTACCTGGAACCCAGGTAACTGTACCCATTTACGTGGATGCGATCGACAACCTTGTTGTTGGAGCAGAAATCTATGTAGAGTATGACCCTGCAGTACTGACACCAGTGTCATGGCAAAATGTCCATCCAAACTTTACAGGTGACCCCTGGACAGTGAACCTGAATTATAGTGCAACAGAGTGTTTCTTCCTCTGGACCGATGGTACCTTTATGGGACAAGCCATTGCTCCTGGTGAAGCCTTTTTAGATATCACCTTTGATTATCTTGGAGGATACACTGATTTGAACATAGGAATGTCAAAAGGTGCCCCTGATTATCCTGAGAAAGGGTTGACCATATTATTGGATCCATTCTTTTCAATGTTTGCTATCACAGCCGTACCTGGATATGTTTCAGACGGTGGTAGTGGAGCAATCACCTGGAACGGATCAGTAAGTTCAGACTGGTTTGACGGAGCCAACTGGGATGGTGGTGTAGTACCAACAGGTGCAGATGATGTAGTTGTAGGCGCAGGCATGCCCAACGACCCAACATTAAACTTATTTGTAGTAGCAGAAGTAAATAATTTCCAGGTAGATGCAGGAGTAATCCTGACCCTGACAGCCGATGGCTATTTATCAGCTTATGGAACCACCCTTTTCAATGGAGCCATGATCATCCAGTCAGATGCAACCGGAAATGGCGGATCATTCATCGAGAATGGTATAGATGGAGCCAGTACAGGATCTTTCGTATATGTACGTAATACTTTAGGAACAGGTGCATTAGGTGATCCGGCAGGATGGCACTATATTTCAAGTCCGGTTTCCACATTTGACAGTGATGCAATCTGGGATTATTATATGAACTATTATGATGAAGCCACCAGTATGTGGGTACATCATGCAGGTAGTCCAACCATTCCTTGTACCCCGGCTCCAACCATGGGCATGGGATTAATGCAAGGGTGGAGTGTAAAGCAAGACCTTGAGTATGCAGCCAATGGTTGTACAGGTGGAACCGGACAAAGTATAGAATTTGCCAGTGCCTTTGGTAACCTATACAGCGGAGCACAAACTTTCAACGGAACAGCAGGCGACCCAACCGGAGATTTCCTAAACAACTGGAACCTGATTGGTAACCCTTTCCCTGCAACCTGGTATTATGAAGATATGTATTCAACCGGCCTTCCAGCAGGATGGGACGATGCTATGTACATGTGGGATGATGCTTCACAGAATTACTTACAATGGGTAGGAGGAGCAGGAGATGCCAATGATGGATTTGTAGTACCCACCCAGGCAGTCTTCTTCCACGGAGATGGATCACAGGCCACAATGCCAATGACCATGGACCCATCAGAATTATACCACTCCGATTATTCTTTCACCAAGAGTGAAGTAACTGATTTGGTAGCACTGAAAGTAACCGGAGAATTCTCTTATGATAATACCTTCATCCGTTTCTTAGATGAAGCAACAGTAGGTTTTGACGGACATTGGGATGCATATAAACTGATGTCAGGAGTTGATTATGTACCTGCTCTTTATACCCATGCAGGCGATGACAACTTATCCATTAACTCACTACCGGCCACAGAACTGGTACATATGAGCTTTACAACGGGTCAGAGTGGAACCTTCACAATAGAAGCAACCGAGACCAGTGATTTCTCACATGTAGTACTTGAAGATACTTTCACCGGAGAGCAGACCGATCTTTTAACAGATTCATATACCTTTAATTTCTCAACAGGTGATGCAGCTGATCGTTTCATCGTACATTTTACACCATTGGGAACCATAGAGAACAATGCCAATAACATTACTATCTATTCCAATGAGAATAACATTTATGTAAATGTACCGGAACAAATTACAGGCGACATCGTAGTAGTGAACATGATGGGTCAGGAGATAGTACGTACAGATGTAGCCCAGGGCTTAAATGTACTACCAATGAATGATGCCAACACTTACTATGTTGTTAAGGTAGTTAGCAATGACGAGGTAATAACCGGAAAAGTTTACATTCAGTAATAAGTAATCAAAGTAGAAATTAAAAAATATCAAGATATGAAACGAGCATGAGATATATTAATCAAAGAATAAAAAACACTGATTAATATATTTCATGTGAGTTCCTGAATGTCTTTGAAATTTTTGAAAATTATAAATCAAAAAATGGAAAACAGATGAAAAAAGTAATTCAAATTTTAGCAATT
>JBDLIU010000502.1:0-3088 GCA_039714715.1 Bacteroidota bacterium | reverse complement strand
TGGTTATGAGTTTGTCCCTGACAGGGACTATTTGTACCCAATTCCTCAGGATCAAATTACTTTGACAAATGGAGCTATAACACAAAACCCGGGTTGGGAATAAATAACAAATCTTTCGCATAGATTTAAGTTTAGTTACAAAGGGGTGTCAGAATTGGCATCCCTATTGTAGATATTGATTATATTCTGGATGAGCGGATAAGAGAGCATCATAATCTTTATCCTATACTTTACCATGATAGTGATTGCAATGTTTCTTTCATTCGGAAGTTGCAACTCAGTGAGCCAGTATGGTGCAAACCGGTGATGCTACATGCTAAGAACAGACAGTTATAAACGAATAAAAAAAATGAGGAAAACTAGTTTATTAATGTTTATGGTGATAATTACTATCGCTGTAAATGCTCAGATGAAGCATTATACAAGCATTCTAGAGCAAAATACATTAATTCCCGTTGCTACACTGGAACAGGAGCAGGCCGCACCTTTTTCATATCCTAGAGTGGCAATTGATGCATTAGGATTCCCCGATAGCCCCGAGGCGATGGCTGTTACCGATGGTGGGCATTTTAGCTCATTTTTCACTTCAGTTCTTTTTAAATATGGTACAAACCTTCAACCGGCAGCAAAAAGGGTTGTGTCTTTTAAAGATGGATATCTTCCGATCATGCAATACACGTTGAAAGATGGGGATATTGAATATAATCTGGAGGCATTTTCCGCGCCACTCGAGTATGATCCACAAAAAAATTTAATCACCCATATCCGATGGAATATAATTAATACTGGGAATAAAGACCGTGAAGGTGCAATCGGCCTTTCACTTTTGAAACCTATGAACTATGATTATTATTGTACACCATGGTTTAGCAAGGCTTGTGGGTACGAAAGCTCCTTTCTTGAAGGAAAAGGGGAATATATATCCGAGTCAGATGGAACCATTACGAAAAATCAACACATTGTACTATTTAACAATAAATTAAGTGAGTTGTCAGATGGCAATCAGTCGCTGAGGTTTAATCTATCTCCTGGTGAAACCAAGACCTTTACATTTAAGTATCCATATGTTCCTGTGAATAAAAAGGAAAAAGAGCAGATAAAAAATATTGTAGATCTTGATTATGAACTTGTCAAAAATGATGTAATCAATAAATGGAATAAGGAGTTTGAATCAATGGCTAATTTTTATGTGCCTGAGAAAAAAGTTCAGGATGCATTTATGGCTTCATATGTCCACTTGTTAATAGCAAGGGATATTCTGGAAGATGGAAAACGGGTTACTCAGCGCGATCATGAATTCCATTACGATTATTTTTATGTGAGAACTGCTGCATATTATATCAGTCTGTATAATATGCTGGGCAGGCCTGATATAGCCAGGTCGATTGTGGATCATTTTTTCATTTATGATTCAGAGGGCAAACCAATGGAGTTCAGAAGTCGTACAGGTATTCATAACAAACTCTGTGACGACTATTGGGGACAAGTGTTGTGGGGGATTGGCTGTCACTATAAACATACAGAAGACAAAGAGCTTCTGGACAAAGTATTCAGCGGTCAGGGATATGGGAATGGATGGAGCCTTATTAGTAACCATATTGATGAATTTGAACGGGCTATCAAAAAGGATTCGTTACAAATTTATCCTGCAGCCTGGCCGTACGACAATGAACGTGTTAATGGCCATTACACCGGACACAATTTTTGGTCTTTGCTTGGCTTAAAAAACGCCATCGAATTGAGCAGGGCAAATGGAGAAGAAGAGTGGGTAGAATTGTATGAATATTATAAAAGCAATGTACTAAAACAACTGGAAAAAGTTACTTCCCAATCAGGAGGTTACATCTCTCCCGGGCTTGATGATCCACATGAGGGATACGACTGGGCTAATGCCTCGGCAGGTCTTTACCCGTTTGAAGCTATAGATAAAAACCATCCGGCTGTTAAAGCGACCCTTGAAACTATTCGTAACTATGGTTATCAGGAAGGTGTTTCCACATACAGTGTGCGTAATGCACTCTGTACAAAAGAGCTAACATTAGCAGGTAATCCTGACACTTTAAGACCTGTTGCTTTCTACCAATCAACTCCAAAGGAAAAACGGTGGAGCGATATTGGAATCCGAAAAATACACCATTACGAGACTTTCTATGTTACCGAAAGTAACCTGGTTATAGGAGAACAACAAAAGGTTATCGAAGATTTATATGGTATTTTGGTACATACAAGCAGTACCCATACAGGATTTGAATGGGGAGTTACACCCTGGTCAACACGCGATAACAGAAGCAACCGCCCGCCTCATATTTGGATGGCACAGCGATATATGGAACTCATCCGAAATATGCTGGTTCGCGAAGAGGGAAATGATGTACATCTTTTATCTGCAATTTCACCAGAATGGGTGAAAGAAGGCGAAAAGATTGAGGTTAAATCAGCTCCTACATACTATGGCTATGTTAGCTATGTCGCTTCATTTGGAAAAAGAAGAATGAACATCAAGTTGCAGAATGAATGGCGCACAAGCTTAAATAAGGTCTATTTTCATTTGCCATGGTTTATGGTAGGTCCTCAGGTCTCAGTAGATGGGAAACAGGTTCAAGCTTCTGAAACAATTGAAATTCCTAAAGAGACAAAAGAAATTGTAGTCACATGGGATAACATCAATTCTCCAAAGTTAAGCTTTGATGAAGCTGTCAGCTTATTTCTTGAGAAATTCCATAATAGGCCAGAGAAAGCATCTTATTCTTTCCTTTTCCCAAGGCTGGAAGCTCCGATGCAATTGAAAACAGAGGATAGTGAGCGTATTTCACTTTATAGTCCTGACAATTATGCACCTGTTTATTATACAATTGACGGAACGCAACCAACGGAAAAATCTAAGAAATACACCAAGTCAATTCCAATTAAAAAAATCCAAGTGTTAAAGGCAGTTTGTATTGACAAAGATGGCAATATAAGTGATACCTTGATTTTAAATTAAAATAATATATAATTTATGTTATTGATAATGAGAAATATAATAGTTGTGTGCTCGTTATTCATGATATTTATAGTGGCATGTACAAAAAAGGATAGCATACAACCA
>JBDLIU010000501.1:0-3128 GCA_039714715.1 Bacteroidota bacterium | reverse complement strand
CTATCGGCAGCCCACATGAAATCATGTACATTTTCTGATTTAAAATGATAAGTGCTTTCTTTCCCTCTTTTAATTTTTTCCCCTTGAGATTGATAACCATAATCTACCTGGTCCGGGTTTTGAAGAATAGCGCCTGCAGCTACCACATAATCGGCATTTATTGTGATTTTAACATCAAAATTGCCATATACACCGTAAAATTCTCTCGCTATATATGGATTGGGGTGCCACCCACGCTGATCGTATTCACACATCTTAGGGTACCACTGGCTCATGGAGTAGTCAATTCCTTCCATGTTGTTACGGCCTGATCTGCGGATTTGGACCGGCACCTGTCCATTAAATGTCATATCAAACACAGTGCTGCTGTTTGGCAATACAGGTTTTGCCAGCTCTACTTCCAGTATCGTGCCATCAATATTATATTTAACTGGAGTGCCACCCTGTTTTAAAGAAGTTGGTTCCAATATGCCAATTTCAGAAGGAGAGAGTGCAGCTATTCTGCTTCCAACTCTTCTATCAGGATCCTGGATATTTCGTGATCGTACATCCATCATGCTGCCTGGTTGAAAAGCATTAAAATAAAGATGATAGAATACCTTTTTAAGGGTATCAGGAGAGTTATTGGTATAAACAAGCTTTTGCGTTCCATTAAACTTGTGGGTTTTAACATCAAGATTTACTGCCATTGTATAATCGACAGCCTGCTGCCACCTGAATGTCTGAGCCTGGCTCACACCGGATATTAAAATGGCAATAATTATCAAGGTATTCTTCACTGAACTATTCATAATGTAAAGTTAGCAGTACAGTTTATCTTCTATTGCAAAGGTTATGCCAATGGTTCATCTAAATTATCAAGGGTAGATTCAATTTCTGATCCTGTCTCCTTTAACTGTTTTCTGCATTGCTTAACCAGTTTAGCAGATTCTTTTACCAGAGCTGAGAGCTCATTAATATCTTCAATTTCACCTTCCAGGAGTGTTGAAATCTCCTGTAACCTGGCTAAAGCTTGATTATAGTTTAGTTTACTCATGTTTATCTATGGATGTGATGGAACTTTCAATTATTTGATTAATGGTATAGGTTGTTAATTTTTGATCTTTATTCACTTTCTGCTTATTAATCGATTTGCCATTCACGGTTGTGAAGGTATAACCACGCTTAAAGGTGGTTTCCGGATTAAGCTGGTAATGAAGCTTTTCCAGATAATCAATTTGATTATTATGAAAATCAATATGTTGTTTACTCCTGATTTTAATTTGATTAGAAATAGATTGAAGTTGATGTGTTTGATTGGAGATTATGCCTTGTGCATTCAAATTAATATCTGAAATAATCTTCTGTAACTTTATCTGTCCATTTTGAAGCGCAATTGTGGCTGATTTTGAAATATTTCGTGCCAGGTCAATTATTGATGATTCGAAGGTGATCATGCCTTGCAAAATGAATTCGGCTACTGCTGTAGGTGTTTTTAATTTTGTATGTGCTACCAGGTCGGCAATTGTTTCATCTCGCTCATGACCAATTCCTGTGATAATTGGGATGGGAAATTGAGCTAAGTGATCACATAGTTCATAGTTGTCGAATGCCTCCAGATCCAGCTGAGAACCACCACCTCTTACCAATACTACCAGGTCTGCTAAACCTTCATCATAAACCTTATGAAGGGCAGAAATTATAGAATTAGGAGCATCTACACCTTGCATAATGGCATTATATAATGTTGCATTTATGGCATATCCATATGGATTTTCTTCAAGATGTTGCATGAAGTCGCCATAACCTGCTGCAGTAGCTGAGCTTATTATCGCTACATTTTGAGGAACAAGAGGTAAATCCAACTCCTTATTCATATCCAACACCCCGTTTTTAATAAGAAGGTTGATTACTTCCTGCTTTTGCCTTTCTTTCTCACCAACTGTAAAGCTTGCATCAATATCCTGAATATTAAGGCTATAGCCATATAATTCATGGAAACTGATTTTAATATTCGCCAGGATTTTTAGTCCTTCTGCAAGCTCTTGTCCTGTTATACCCTGGAACCATGTGCTTAGGTTTCGATAAGTATATGACCAAATGGTTGCTCTCGATTTGGCAATGACCTTTTCATCTTCCATTTGAACCAATTCAAGGTAACAGTGCCCTTTTTGGTTAACTTTCAATTCACCTATTTCAGCCACTACCCAGTAGGAGGGGTCGAGGTGGTTCTTAAGAGTATCCTGAATAAGTTTATTCAGTTCAATCAGTGACAGATGATCCATCTGTCAAAATTAAAAAAATATGGTGGACTAAGTTTACTTAAAAGAAAAAGTGTATAGCAAAGTAGCGCTAAAATAACTATTTGGGCTGGTATCTAAATCTGTTTCACCAGGCAATGCCACTGGCAGGTTGAGAGAATAATTTAATAACAGGGTGGTTTTCTTTATACTAAAACTGATCGGAACAAACAGCGAATAATTCATTATTCCAAAGGCGTTATTTGTTTTCTCTTCACTTAATAAATCCATAATTGCCTCTGGATTGTTATTTAGTATATATAAGATTTGCATCCTGCTTAGACCAAGATCACTTCTGATTTGGTCGAGAATTTCCCAGGTGATTTCTGTGTTGAAAACTGTTGTTGTAACATTTGCATTGCCTGCCAATGCCGATATTATAGGATTAATTCCTATTCTGTCAATAAAACCAACCTTAGTGAAATAATGTGAATACCCAAGGTTGAGTCTTATTCTATGCGCACTTTCATTTCCAAACAAAAACGAATAGTCAGTGCCGGCACCAAGGCCTTTATGCCTGAAGTTAATTGATGTGTTTAAACTGTTTTTTAGGGGATAATCAAAAGCATCATTAGAATCCTGGGGTTGCGAATAGAAAAAATGATCATAAGATGCATAGTAATTCCATTTGTCTCCTAAAATGCCCATATAGCCAAGTGTAGTGATTGTGGTGTTATACTTTGGGTCCTGATCACTATTGTAGTAACCCGAAAGGTCTGCAAACACCCCCGATTTATGGTAGTAAGCAAGTCCTGCATTCAGCCCGAATTGCTGAACACCATAGTTTCTGCCTGCATTAGTTATATCACTTGTATAGCCTGCTCTGACAGCAAACTGAGATTTAAGATA
>JBDLIU010000500.1:0-3143 GCA_039714715.1 Bacteroidota bacterium | reverse complement strand
CGTGTTGGTAAATTCATAATTATACTTTTATTCTATTCTCTGTGTATATATTCACTTTCTCCTCAAGCAATATATCATTGACATATTGCCAGCGCTTTGAATCGGGTTTAAAACCTTGATTAGCCGCCCTCACGTAAGAATAATCCAGGTTCTTCCACTTAAGCTCGGCTACGGTATAAATATCAGATATGACTTTTTCCGGGTCTAAGCAAAAAGACTCAAAAGGTATTGAAAAAAAACGGTCTCCCCAAAACTCATTCCCAAACCTTTCCGTTTCTCTAAAAGCCCAATGCCAGAACAGTGCGAGCTGAAAAAAAGCAGGTTTATTTTTCAAATCTTCCGCAAGAGTATCAATCGATTCCCAGTAGGAAGTATTGCTTATTTCTTGTTCTACAATCTCTTGATATCCCCAGTTATTATAAAAACCTTTACGAGTCCAGAAATAAAGATGCATATATATATCTGCAATTTTCTTCCGCCAGGTCCCCCTGCCAGATGGAAGTAAATGTGAACTGATCCATGCAACAGGGTTACGGTAAAGATGGACAAGGATTGCTCGTGGAATAATTTCGTAAATTTTTTCAAGTTTGAAACCGATCCGAACACTATCGGCAACAACTGCTGACTTGCCTTGATTCTGATTCAACAACCAAGCCAGGTAATCAGATTGAAACCTTGTTATATCTGCAGAACTTTCTTCCAGCAAAGATATGGGGCTAAAAAAATTATTAAACAAACCGGCATCATTCTCAAACAAATCAATAAATTCTGCCCTGGTTCCCTTACTGTTCTCTTTTGGAAGCTCTGCTAAATTGGGATTGAATGGTTCATCGTAACAACAAAGGCTGTCATCTCTCCGAAAGGCTTCCCAAAATGCAGTTGTACCGGAACGCCTTAAACCCACTATTATTATTAAAGGATGTCTAAATTCCACATCAAAACCTTTTAAAATCACAACCCAAAGCAACTTCCCGATAAAGTTCAGCATATTGTTCTGCAATATGACCGACTCGAAACCTCTTTACATTCTCAAGGCCGAGCCTAATAAGATTTGCACGGTAAGACCAGTCATCAATAATACGCAATACAGCATCACGGATTTCTTCCACATTATATGGGTCTACTAAGCATGCTGCGTTGCCGGCAACTTCAGGCATTGACCAGCAATTACTGGTAATAACAGGCCGCCCAACTGCATTAGCTTCCACAATAGGCAAACCAAACCCTTCATATGTGGAAGCAAAAATTACCATATCGCATAAGTGATATTGCTCAAGAATATCCTGCCGTGAAATATCTGAATAATTTTCGTACTCAACTGAATATTTACTCAATGCATCCTGTTGATACTTATTCAAGGTTCCTATAACAACAAAACAGCAGTCCATACCGCTAATTGCTTGTATGACCCTATTAATATTTTTATTTTCACCTGTACCGATTTGCAATATACGAGGTCTTATTGAATTAAAAGCCTTCTTTTTATAAAAAAAATCTTCAGACACATTATTATGAATAACTTTGACTTTACTTTCATTACAATTTAAATAATCTAAAATCTGATTCTTGGTGGAATGCGATACTACAGTGATAATTTTGCAACGTTTTTCAGGAAGCCAATACCACAATAGCCAGAGAATAAAACGTCTAAAGCCATGCAGCCTTTCTAACATCACGCAGTCATGAATAGTAAGTATTGTTTTTTTCTTGCAAAGAAAATATGTTATAAAATGAATGTCTCCGGTAACATGATTAACATCTCCCTGATGGAAAACGGCTTCAATAATATTATACAATCGTCTGAAAAATCCCCTGCTTGGAAATTTTGATACAGCAACCCTGCAATGAACCCCAGATAAAAATGATTTTCGTATATCATCAAACAATCTCTCAATACTATAATTATCTTTTTGAGGTCTACGTTGATAAAGTGTTACATTCATCAGGATATGCTTTCCACTGTTCTAATGGGATCAAGTATCATAAAATTTCTCAGAACTGTTAAGAAACTTCGTCAGAACCTTACCGAGGTATGACTGCCTGGCTACATTCGTTCGCGTTAAAAGCTACCAGGCTTGACCTCAGCCGTCACTCCCAGCCTATAAAATAAAGTCAAATCACTGCGAACCTTACGTGCCAATATGCGTTTCAAGATGCCATTTCTCATGTAAGAGTCGAACTCATCGTGGCTGGTCCAATTCAAATGGGACAGCCTCTCCAGACCACTGTCGAACCCAAGCCGACCTACAATATTACTGAAATCTTTTTCAAGGTTCTCAAAGTACCCGATATAGTTAACCAATAGCTTGCCATCTTTATCGACCAAGAATCCGCGGCAAGAATTGTAGGGATATAGAAGCGCCCAAAGCGAAAAAGGTAGCATCTTGGCAAAAAGAACCTTTAACTTGATGTAAAATGTCTGTTTGCCTGCGTGTACTTTTTTTGCCGCACGCCCTTCACTGTAGAAGAAATAGCTGGAGAGGATTTTTGAGTATGGATATCTCACAAATCCAAAGGATGTATATTCATCAAACTTATTACCTAACATTTTACGAAGCTCAAGTGCTGTAATATGCTCCTGGACTTTGTAATTTTTGATACCCACTCTAATTAGATTTTTCACAGCTGTTGGATCGTTTTTCAAAAGGAACGAAGATATACTTGTGGTGCCGGTTTTGGGTACCGCAATAAATATATACTTATGTTGATCTGAAATAACCACTATTCTACTTTCTATGAGCTGCCATTATAAGAACTGCTTCTAAGAGCTCGACCTATGCATGGACATTCGCACTGGTAAGGAGTAGCAATCAACCAAGCTTTTAATTCTCTATGGTACTTGAAAGGATAGGTAAATATTTTTTTGCCTTTTGTCAAGAGACCTTTGCACGATCCCCCCGATTTTCCTTGCTTAACGCGAATTCAGCCTCAGATTGTTTATAAATTTTTGTCATTTTCTTGCTAAAACTTATATTATCTATTTGATTTTATTGAATATTATGATATCATTGCTTCAATAAAAACTAATCAGGAGGCACCCATGGCTTATAAAAAAAATCGATAATTATTTTTCTTTGCCGACATTGCTATTCAAAATAATGCTGATAAGAACCGTTCCTTAATATTCTTAAATAAGATTAATG
>JBDLIU010000499.1:0-3146 GCA_039714715.1 Bacteroidota bacterium | reverse complement strand
ATTGCGCACCAATGAGCTTACTGCTCTATACGACAAAGGCTATCATACCGGGTCAGAGTTCAAGATAGCCCATGACCTGAACATTAACACCCTGGTGGCAATCCCCAACCAGACGGTTCATGCACCTGATCCGGCATACGATGCAGAAAACTTCACATATGTCCCAGAGGGAGATTATTACATATGCCCACAAAACCAACACCTGACAACGACAGGAAAATGGCACCAGGCATCGGCTTATCGCTTCAAACGATACGCCACCAGGGCTTGTAAGTCTTGCAGTGTGAAGAAGCAGTGTTCGAAGGCTACCTATGGAAAGGGAATACACCGAAGCGAATTCCATGAATACATACAACAAAACAAAGAACGGGTTGATCTGAATAAGCCGCTCTATAAACGACGACAGGCCATTGTTGAGCATCCATATGGCACCATAAAGCGGCAGTGGGGGTTTAGTTACATCATGACTAAAAAGAGTTTAAAAAGGGCCAGTTCGGATGTGGGCTTGATGATGACCGCTTACAACCTAAGGCGTATCATGAATATCCTGGGTATTGAGCGGATCAGGGAGTTCCTTCAAGATAGGATAGATTTGTTTTTCAGTAAAACCGCTGTATACGAGCGAAACCTGACTCATATGCTGGCATTTCTTCGTAGAATGAAATATTGGGATCTGAGTTTAATACTCCCCGTCAAACGGCTATCTTTAATAAAAATAACAGTGCACAGCGGAGGTTTTTAGACAGACTGCCGTTAGGGGTAATTTCGATTAGTTTTCAATCATTATTTAG
Organism: Bacteroidota bacterium; assembly: GCA_039714715.1. Lineage (GTDB taxonomy): Bacteria > Bacteroidota > Bacteroidia > Cytophagales > Cyclobacteriaceae > S012-113. The sequence continues at coordinate 2,355 of JBDLIU010000499.1, read as the reverse complement.
GCATAATATTTGCACCAAGTTGCTCATTATTATCCACTAAAATCTGCCCAAATGACAAAACTATTTCTAGTATCGTTAGCATTTACAATTTGCTCTATAACCTTATCAGCACAGCATGATAAGAAAGATCCCTTGATCATTATTGATGGAAAAATCACCAATACCGAAATAGAAGCAATAGATCCAGAGACAATAGAATCGATAAATGTTTTAAAGGATAAAGAAGCTTTAGTTGCTTATGGTGTTCTGGGAAAGAATGGGGTCTTCCAAATAGTTACAAAAGACTATATAAAACCTGATGCTACAATAGATCAGAAACCAGAGGCATTATTTCTAGTAAATGGAAAACCACATACTTCTGGAATTAATTCGATTGATCCAAATACAATAGAATCGGTAAATGTTTTAAAGGATCAGGCTGCCACAGACGTTTATGGCGTAGCAGGAGAAAATGGTGTCATACTTGTGACAACAACTAATACCACTAAACTCAAGAAATAAAATGAAACTACCCCTAACACCAGGTAAACGCCATTTGCTATGTCACTCTTTTTGCAGATGAAAACGAACGATCAAGACTTGGATAACGTAAGAGCAAAAAGTAGTGCCATTAGCAAACAGTACGTTTACCCAAACCGTTAGCGTTCATGCAACTACAGTACAGAAAGAATGAAAATGATAGAAATTTAATAACTATAAAACTTTGTCACTATGAAAAGATTTCTGATTTTATTTTTAACAGCCTCTACACTGCTTTTTTGCTCTGCAAAATCAAAATCCAATGAAAATAGTAATGATGGTGATACGGGAGCTAATACTACCAAAACCTATTCACTAGAAGATTATCAGGAAGATTTTAATCAAATGGTAAAGCTATTGCTAAAAGAGCATCCTCAACCTTATGCTTTTATCGATAAAGACACGTTTGACAAGCTAGTAAATAAGCAATATAATAAGATTACTGAGACGACAAGCCTGGCAAAATTTATATGGATATGCCAAGAGCTTGTTGCTGCCATTAAATGTGGTCATTGTGAAGTTTGGTCTAAGGAATTATATAATGTTCCAAATTCTATGGTTTTTCCAATGAATGTTATTTACGTTGGGAAGCAATTATACATTATCGATCCAAAGAATAATTCTGATAAATTAGCCCCGGGAGATGAAATTTTGTCAATCAATGGTGTCAACGTAAAAACACTACGCGACGAAATGTTTAAACATATATCGGTGGATGGGTTTAATGAAAGTGCTAAACAAGAAAGAGCAAACGCTTTATTTAGACCGTATTCCTCAATGTTTTTCGATTCCCCCTCTTCTTATAAGATTTCTGTCCTAAAAAACGGGAAAGTAGAGGAAATAATACTAAGGGAAACTAAAAAACTTGCCCGGTCAAAAACATTTTTAGATAACTGTGACAATCAACTTTGTTTCGACACGAACTCGGAACATAATACCGCAATTATTACCATCCGTTCTTTTGCTTACTATAAAGATCGATTCCCAATATTCAAATCTTTTATTGATAGCTCTTTTCAGTATATTAACGACAATCAAATACAGGACTTAATCATTGATTTAAGGAATAATGTAGGGGGTGATCCTTATTGCGGTTCGTATTTACTTCAGCATATTGCAACTAAACCTTATATATACTTTAATAAACAAACAAAAGGGTATAAAGAATTAAAAAAGCCCATTCAACCAAGTCCAAGCAAATATAAAAATAAACCATACATATTAATAAATGGTCTATGTTTTTCAACTACAGGACACTTTTGTGCAATAGTTAAAGAAAACAACTTCGGAATTTTTATTGGCGACACTACGGCGGGAACATATACCTGCAATGACAACAGTAAAATTTTTACTTTAGAAAATACAAAGGTTTCATGTAAAGTTGCTAGAAATACCTTTTCGACTACTGTAAGTACCTTAACCAATAAACATGGTATTATTCCAGACCATTATGTCATTCCAACTATTGATGATTTTTTAAATAATACAGATCCTGTTTTAAAGTTTACCTGGGAATTAATTGAGAAAGAATGACTTGTTTTTCTCCGTTATATTATCATAGTACCATTCTTAATGTAGCAGAAGATTTAAATACGAAAATAAAAAGAAACTCAGTTGAATTCGATAATGAATAGTGGGGAAAATATCCCTGTTTCAAATATAAATAAGCACGAAACGCTAACAATGGCTCATAAAGCATAGGCTTGCCGCAGGCGCAACACAAGCCAACGCTTCATAGCCGGACCGTTATTGCGACACGAAGTCGTATAAATGATAGTTTTACAGAGAGTTAGTTCTTTGATAAAACCTGCTGTTTCCCCAGCAGTACCCTACCGG
>JBDLIU010000498.1:0-3147 GCA_039714715.1 Bacteroidota bacterium | reverse complement strand
TCTACCAGTGGTTCGTTAACCAGATTCCATTCTTCAAAACTGAAATTATCCTTTTCTGAAGGTGAATAATCACCACTGAACATAAACGAATATCCCATTATTCCCAATAACTCATAAACACCATACAAAAGGCCCGCACTACCTGAAGCTGTAATAATACCCGCTTCATCATCTTTGCTATAAATTGAAAAGCCTTCACAGTTGAGTGGAATCGTTGATTCCTGTAATAGTCCATTGGGGATATTCTCCTTTCGCCCCACATATATTTTCCTTTTACTCCTGGCAGTAAATGTTACCGGGAATTGGTAATGGGGGTAAATAATTTCAAGATATTTTTGCAGTTCATTTGCTGCAAGGTTTTCAATCTTATCAGCATCTTTTGAAATAACGATGTTAATTGTTTGTTTATCCTTGCTGCAAGCAGTAACCAGTATTGCCAAAGCAAAAAAGGCAACTTGTATTGATTTCATCATGATCGTATTGAAATAATAGATTTTCTAAAGGCAAAAGCTCCTTTTGGAGTTAAATTGCTTGCCAGCCTCAATTACCGGAATGAAAATACAAAAAACTCCCACTGGGTAAATGTTATCCTCGACTATATCATGGATCAGTACCAGGAAGAACTTACGTTGGAAATAGTTGCCCGGAAGATAAATATGGATAAAGTTTACGTTTCAAAACAATGCTATGATAGCATAGAAATAGGAGATTTCTATATAATTGAACACTAAGATCCATCAACGCCTCCGTCTATATGCTGTAGTCAATTACTCTTCTTTCTGGTAAGTATTCAGGATCTCCCAATCTTCAAGCACCCGGTTATGCACGGATACATCATCGATCTTACCATAGAATAACCAGTCGGGGGTGCTGTTCGAATGCTCAACGGCACCAATCAATACATCGGTACCAGTTCGAATTATGTTTGATGTTACTGTGGTTTGCTCGACAAATTCACCATCCAGATAAATTATAAGGTGTGATGAATTCTTGGTCACTGTTACCATGTGCCAACCAACTGTTCTCTCAACATGGACTAAATTACCTCCTTCAGATTGTCCGTTATTGTAAAGCTTCATGTAAATGCTATCCCAGGTCGGGTGGGCTCCAAGTATATACTCTCTTTCATCGCTGGCATGATAGGTTGCAAAAATGGCCTGTACCTTGCCCACCGGCTCATCGGTTGCAAGACTGTACCAGGCTGAAATGGAAAAGTCATCATTTCCAAAATGCATGCTACTTTCATTGGTAAGCCGGATGTAATCATCAACTCCATCAAATTGATATGCGGAGTTGGCATTATCAAAACGATCTGTTGTCAATGAAGCTCCGTGAACAACGCCATGAATTTCATTTCCGGAAACATCATTGGCATTCCCCTCGAAAGGATAGTAAGCAAGTAACCCATCGGTAAACTCAATGACATCATTGATGGTCACCGTGATGGTTGCTTTGCTGCTCTTTGAGTTGTCGTGATCGTCAGCCACTTCAACTTCCACCTGTAATTGCTGTGATTTCTCAAAATCAAAGGCTCCAGGATCAGAAACCGAAAGAGCTCCTGTGTTTTGATCGATTTCAAAATACCCACTTGTCTCAGATTCAATCAAACTGTACACCAGGTTCTGATAGGTATCCTCATCAGAAGCCACAACGGTTCCAACTTCAAAAGCGAGATCTGGATTTTCATCCATGGAAAATAGTTGAGGTTCAACAACCGGGGCATATTCATTTTCATCCGTTACAAAGATTTTGATTGCTGCAGCACTCTCCAACGGTTCCTTCTCATGGTTATCAGATACCGATACAGAAAGATCGAAATAGGTGTGTGATTCATAATCCAGATTTCCCGGATCTTCTACCGTGACAATCCCACTGTTTGGGTCAATCCGGAATGTCTGGTTCTCATTTCCTTCTATAAGTTCGAAAGAAACAACCTGATATTCATCCGGATCAGAGGCTACAACGGCTCCAATGATTGTACCCGCCGGGCTGTTCTCTTTAACGGTAAATTCCTGATCATTTACTTCAGGTGGATTCTCATTTTTGTTGCACGAAATAAGCAAAAGGGTAAGTGTAAGAAATGAAGCTGCGAATTTGAGGGTTTTCATATTTACAATTTTAAATAATTATCATTTGTTGGGCTGGGTCAAAATAACAATCACAAGTGTACCTAATAATTTCGCACAATACAACATTGATATGAGTAATCTATCTCTTAACTTTATTCTATCCGGGAGACATAGATTGCATGGACTTTGACATGAATAGTCTCACCTTCAGACTTGACACCTGCACATATACCGCTGTCGATCTCCCAATAACTATTAATTACATGAATTAGTCAAGGCTTAAAGTAGTATTCCGATATATTTCTGGTTAGGGTTCCCTATTGATCTTGCAGAAGAAAATCCATCAACGCCTCCGTCAACATAAATTGGAAAGCCCCCGCAGATCGTTGATCTTTGGAGGCTTTCGCGGTTTGGCGGTGGTGCCACCAGCCCCCGGTGATTTGAAGCATGATCGGGCAGAAATCTTGATGTAATTGTTTGTTCAAGAGTGAGCTCTGATTTCCAATAAGGTAAGCCTGTTTTGATTTCTTTTCTTCTGTAAAACTTTGATTTCCAAATTGAGTTTCCTTAACTTGTAAGACACTAAACTCTTATAAGTCTATTTCATTATCTCTGATTATATGTTATTACCAAATTAATTTGTGACCATGCCCTGATAGTTCTATAAAAACAATAATAAAACCCAAAAAGATGAAAAAGCGAATTTTCCTGTTAACAATTATTACAATTCTTGTTCTTCCTGTTTTGGCACAAGTACCTGCAGCTTTCAACTACCAGGCTGTTGTGCGGAACAATTCAGGGGAAGTAGTATCGAACCAAAATGTTTCTTTTCGTATCAGTATTCTACAGGGTTCAGAAACAGGCACCTTGGTTTATTCTGAGACACACAATGTAGCTACAAACGATTTTGGGCTGGCCAACCTTAAAATTGGGGAAGGTACAGTAATAGATGGTGTGTTCAGCCCGGGAGGCTGGGGCATTGCAAACCATTTTATTAAAATTGAACTTGACCCTGCCGGCGGAAGTTCGTATGTACATACCGGCACCTCCCAGTTACTGGCAGTTCCTTATGCTTTTC
>JBDLIU010000497.1:0-3152 GCA_039714715.1 Bacteroidota bacterium | reverse complement strand
GTATAAAGCCATAAAAGCTGATACTCGCTTGTTAGCTGCACAATGTATAAATAGCTTATGTTCTTTGTGCTTTTCAATTATTTCTAGAAATTGTATTAAGTCGTCTTCTTTCGGCTCATGAAATAGTACAGGTATTTGATAATAAAGTATGTTTCTTTCAGTAAAAAAGTCTTCTTCACTCTGTACGGAATACTCTGTATTGCTAAGCCCTAAATTTACAACCACCTCATAATTTAATTGATAGATAAAAAATAGCTCTTCTTCATCTGGCTGACCGCCAGTAGCTATTTTGTCAGTGAGTAATTTAAAGTTATAGATTGACTCAAGGCTCATTACTATTTCTCAAGCTTGGCAGGCACACACTAGACTGACCATCGGCCTGAGTGACTTGCGGCACATGCTCTTTAATTTTCAACATACTCAAAGTTACCGGTAGCTAAAGAGTTGCTACTTTAAGCCGTGAATACATCTTGCTAACGTTCAATTGAGTGGGATTTTGGACGTTCCAGAGCAGTTATTGAAATAAGATTGCCCTGGAATCACTCTCAGATTTTGAAAAGAAACGACGTCCAAAATTTCCACTCGAATTGCTGGTTATAAACGATTTTCTTTTTCTTTATGATGCCAAATACGCAAGATGGTAATTTCTTTTGGGCGTATTAAATAGCGTGCGGTATAGTTACCAATAATTAAGTCTCGAATAAGATCAGGGTTTGGTGCTTTTTCTACTTTAACACCAATATATGGGAAAGACTTTAATTCATTAATACCTTTCTTTATTGATTTTGCAATCCGTTTTGCTGCTTGAGGATTCTTTATTTCTATGAATTCTCTTAGACGCATTAAATCATTGATTGATTCTGGAGAATATGAAAGCTTCATGTTTTTGGTGGCTCAAGCTCATTTTCAGAACCCCAACTGTCGAGCCAGTCATTAACGGCTTTTGCATCAACAGATTTGCCAGACTTAACAGAATCAATAGCTTCAATTGTTTCTGCCCATCTCTGCTCATCAATTGCTCTACGATCTAAAAACTCTTTAATTGCCTGATTAATAAGATAGTTTTTGCTTCTATCTAGCTTTTTAGACAAATTTTCAAGAGGATTTTCTATTTCAGGTTGTAGTCTTACACTAGTTACACCCATCACGACACCCATTTTGTGAATACTTTGTACTACATTGTAGGCTAACAACCAGGTTTTTTCAATGTGGAGGGTGGAGTTAGTTGAGTTTATAACGTTTATTTGAGTGTTCGCTAGGTCTCCCAGAGCATTTATTGAAAAAGGAAAGCCTTGATAAGCACTCAGAGTTTTCAATAGAAGCATAGATCTAGCGATACACTCCAAATTCTGGTTATGTTCTATGTTCCCAAGAAACCGGATCTTTTCTAACATGAAAAACAGCTGCTACAACAATGTGTTGGGATTGGACAAAATAAAAAATTCTGTATGGAAAACGTTCAATTGCAATTCGTCTTACATCTTTGTAGATTTTTTTGTAAAGAAGTGGATTTCGTTCAATTTTAGATATGGCGGCATCAACACAAAGAAGAAAATCATGACCTAGACCAAGCCTATGATCTTCATAAAAATTGAAAGTTTCTGTAATATCTAGCTCAGCCTCTTTTCGGACAGTGAGCGAATATGTCATTTGCTGGAAGTCACCCGGTTTTTAACATCTGACCAAGAAGAACCAAGATCATGGTCGCTCATGAAGGTATTTAGACGCTTATTCAGCTCTATTTCTTGATTTTCTGTTAATTTTATCTCTGATTCATTATTGAGCACACTATCCCATAGCTTTTCAGCTAAAATGATACGTTCCGATACTGTAAGTTCTTGTATTTCCACGACATTAATCTCTTGATTTGGTTGATACTATGAGTAATTATAGCATTTTTCAGTGTGTGTGACATGAGACTTGGAAACATAACGCCTAAATCATCGGGGCGTCTTTTTTCCTCCGATGCATTTTCTGGTTATGCCTTGATTTCATCTTCTTTGAGTTTTTGACGATAACTTTTGACAACTAAAATTAAAATTTCTGTAGGCTTAGCTTTATATATTACTCTGTAATTTCCCTGTACAATTTCCCTAATTTCATTTCTTTTTATTTCAGGAACAATTCGACCGCTGTCTGGAAAATCAGATAATCTTTCTACAGAATTGAATATTTTTTCTGCCCATTGCACTGCAACAGATGGTTTGTCCAAAGCTATGTATGATGCAATATCTCGAACTTGTTCTACAGCTAAAGGAGACCAGATGATATTCAAACTTTAATGCTCTTCATTACCATTGATTTAGCATCTTCATGAGAAATACCTCTACCTTCATTAATTTGTGTTTCTGCTTTATAAAGACTTTCAAGTAATTCTAGTCGCATTTGAAGGCTTTCAAATTCACCAACATCAGCCAGAATGGCAACTCCTTTTCCATGTTGTGTTATGAGTAAAGGTCTTTTAGTTTCAGTAACTTGCTGGATATAGGAACTAACTCCAGATCTGAATTCAGATAAGGGTTGAACGTCTTCTTGGAGGTTTATAGGTTGCATAATGTATACCTTTTGTACAATATTACGTACAAACATAGCATATGTTTTGAGAATTGGCTATATAATATCGGATATTTCTAAGCAATCAAGGTAGGACAGCCAGTTACCCAACTGCCCCCTCGCAGATCCCAGCTTATGTAGAGTAAATGGTTATGGGGAGTTGTACTTGAATAAGACTAAGTATAAGCTAAATTCGTCGAATTTGCTCCCCATAATAATTATTCTTTCAGTGTTGCTATTAAACTGTCAACCACGTCAAATTGACCTTTTCTGATATTTGGAGGCGTAATCAAATTAATCGCTTCCAATTTTTCAGTTGGATCACTTCTTAGGTAAACTTCAGTGGTTTGAATACCACTATGACCAAGCCATAAAGCTACTTTTCTAATATCCTTAGTTGCTTGAAGTACTGCCATTGCACAGGTATGCCTCAATACATGCGGTGAAACACTTTTTTTATTTAGTGATGAACACTGCAGACTTGCTAACGTAGTATATTTTTTTAAAATATGGGCAATACCCCAACGACTCAGTTGTTCATTCCTGCTATTTATAAAAAGTTCAGGTACTGGCACTTTACCTCGAACAGCAAGCCAAGC
>JBDLIU010000496.1:0-3158 GCA_039714715.1 Bacteroidota bacterium | reverse complement strand
TCATCAACTACTTTGTCTTCACTGCTTAACGCTCCCGTATGAGATGATGCTGCTCTCATTCCACTTTCAGTTTTACCAGCTTTTAGCACAACAACCGGTTTAATAATTTCATTCAGCATTGCCGTCTTGATAAATCCAAAACCATCATCAAAACTTTCGAGGTAGAGAGTTATTATCTCAATGTTATCATCGCTTTGCCAAAACTTTACAAAATCATTTTCGTTGAGATCCGCTTTGTTGCCGACACTAATGAAATGAGTGAACCTCACATCAGTTAATCGGAGTGAATTTAGTATCATTGCTCCAAGCGCTCCGCTTTGCGATAAGTAGGCTATCTTTCCTGGTTCAGGTTCTTCAGCTATAAATGTTGCATTAAGGTTCATTTCCGGAATGGTATTTATCACCCCCATACAATTAGGACCTACCATCCTGGCTCCAGCAGATTTTATTTTCTCAACAATTTCTTTTTCAAGTGCTTCTCCTTTTTCACCGGTTTCTTTAAATCCGGCTGTAATTAAAATAATCGACTTAACATTTTTAGATAAAAGTTCTTCTACCGTATCTTGAGTAAATCTTTTAGGTACAACAATTATTGCAAGATCAATCTGATCAGAAATTTCTGAAATTGTATGGAAGCATTTGCATCCTAAAATTTCATCAGATCTTGGATTAACAGGGAATATCTTTCCGGGATAGTTGAATTTCTTGATGGTTTTTAGAATCTCATATCCAATGCTGTGTTCTTTTGATGATGCCCCGGGTATGCAGATTGATTTTGGATAAAAGAAGTTTCTGATGGGTGATTCCATAATAGCAACTTTTTTATTTACAAATACAATTAACAGTTATTAAGTATTGTATATATTAAGCTTATACAATAAACAGTTACAAATAAGTAACAAACATATAGATTTAAATTCTATATTTATTTCTGTCAAATGTTACTCTGAATAATAACAATTTGCTAGCAAATCTTACTTGCCGTAAAATCTACTAACAAATTTAAGTTTTTATTTAGGTATCTCATAAGGATCTGGAGTTCCCAACAATATTGGCGGCTCTTTTACTAATGTCTTCTGAAAATTCACAATCTTCTTAAATAAAACCGGAGCTAACCAAGTAGCTTCAGAAGCCATATTGTATTCTTCCTTTGGATCAGTTATTAAATTATAAATTCTTGGTACATTAAGTTCCCGAGGTTCACTGTCCATATTTTCTAACTCCACAAGGTGCATTTTCCAGTTCCGCCACTTGTAGCCGTATATATCATCATTATTGTATATAATGAATCCTTCTCGGTTTGACTTTTTTTGTTTTCCAAGAAAGAAATCTAGTTGATTAACACCATCAATAATGCGATCATCGGGGACCTCGTACCCCGCTACTTCTGCTAGTGTAGGTAAAATATCAATAACGTGTATAATTTCGTTGCTGACACTGCCGGAAGGAACTTTATCCGGCCAGCGTATTAGAAATGGTGCGCGCAAAGATCCTTCCCAGGCTGTGAAGTAGTTACCACGCCAAGGACCAGCTGTTCCATGCCAAGGATAGAAATACTCAGGACCATTATCACTCATCCAAATAACAAGAGTTTCATTGCGAATCCCCAATCTATCTATTGCATCGAGAACCTGTCCGGCTCGATAATCTATTTCCGCTAAAACATCAGCATAGTGACCATTCTTAGTTTTTCCATCAAATTCCAGATTTGGAAGAGTTGGGATATGTGGTTGAGTGAATGGTATAAAAGCAAAGAATGGCTTTTCTTCTTCTACACTGCTTTCCATAAATTTGATAGCTCGCTCAGCTAGCTCCTCATCTATAGCACGTCGAGCCTCAACATCGTATGCCTTTATCTTTTTTGGTATTTCATTCTTTTTAGCCTCAACAATCGTAGGATGAGTACCAGCTTTAGGATCATATTGAAACTGAGAAGAATATTCCGATTCATCAGTTGTGTTGGCTACACCATACCACTCGTCGAATCCTTGATCAGTTGGAAAACGTCCCGGAACATCACCAATATGCCATTTACCATACATTCCAGTCTTATAACCGGCATCAGAAAATAATTCGGCTAATGTTACTTCCCAATTTGTTAAACCATATAACATTCCCCATACAACTTTTGTTGTTCCAGATCTGATTGGGCGGCGCCCAGTCATAAATGCTGAACGCGTGGGAGTACACTGAGGTTCTACATTAAAATTCTGTAATCTCATTCCTTCTTCTGCAAGTCTGTCAAGACGAGGTGTCGGTGCTCCTCGTAGCTCACCACCACCATAGCATCCGAGTTCACCCCAGCCAAGATTATCAACCATCATTACAACTATGTTTGGTTTTGTTTGATCTTTTGACCAGGCAGATGAATTAAAGAAAAAGACACTGAATACTAAGAAGATAATTATTTTTTTCATTTTTCTTTCCTATCTTAATTTTAGTTTATTTTACAACTAACTATATATCAATCCAATAAAACATGAAAAGTATTTGCAATAGTATGAAATAATTTATTTTTAAATGAATAACAACAACTAACGATAATATAGCTGTTACTTTACGTTTGGGCCCATAACAGATATACAACTCCAATTGTTCAATATTAAAATAACAATTTATTTTGATTTTTCAATAGGCGTGATTTAGATACTGATTATGGATTTGTGAATAAAAATCAAATTGTTGAAACAAAATTTTTTATTGCAATTTTATTTGCTTTGATCAAATAGATATTCGCCAACAACCTTCCACTTACATATGCAATTGCTGCTGCTAAAACCCCAATTAAATCAAACATTTTAATTCCGACAAAGAGAATAGTAATTATGCTAACTACTTCAATAATTGTCGCAATAGTAAGGGGCGATGTGTTTCTAGCATAAACTTGAATTGCTCTTTGAACAGAAATTAAAAATGTTAATCCGGGCATTATTGAAACAACTATTGCCGGTAATATAGAAAGTTGAGTTAGTTCAACTGATAGACCTGAAATATCATGAAACCAAATTTGTGCAGCTGGGGTAGTTGTTATTAATGCAAGAAGTAAAACAGAGCTTGTGCCGGCAAAGAATCCAAAATTCCTTAACGGTTTATATCCTTCTCCATCTTTACCAAGCAATGCAACAAATACTTCATGATATGAAAGGCCAACACTTCTA
>JBDLIU010000495.1:0-3161 GCA_039714715.1 Bacteroidota bacterium | reverse complement strand
ATAGGTACTGTAACCTCAATATAAAATGTACCACTACCCATTACTAATTCAAGAGGAATAGCTTCTCCTGAATCACCAAAATCACCATCGCCATTCCAATCAAACCAAGCGTTTAATGTGCTAAAATCACTTAGATTATGTGAAGTAACTACAACCGGTATATTAACTGTTGCACCTCTTACTAAACTTGGCATAATAACACCATCTTCATCATCTATACCATTGGTGTCATCACCATCTGCATCTACCGAATCCTGATTGGATGGTTCAGGATCAATTGAAGTTCCTAAGTAGATATAATGAGTGTAATTTCCAGCTGTTTTAAAAACATTTATTTCATGAAATGCTTCACCATAACTTAGTGGTGCATCTCCATAATCTAATGCTTTCACATAAGTATATGAACTTACCGCATCATCATCTGTTGTATTACTTCCATTTGCATATGGAGGAGGTTGAATGTTTACATTAAAACCATTAGAAGCATTTCCTATAGGTGAATTTATCGTTACCTTATAGGTAATAGTTATATCACCTTGAGCATAATTCCCCGGAATCTCTTGATTTTGAGTCCCAAAATAGGTAGTTATTCCGGCATTATAAGACCAGTCAAAATAATGTAACCAGGTTCCTCCCATAGCTGCTAAAGGATCCACATTGTCAGGGACTCCTTTTCCAAGAGTAATGACCAATGTCATTTCTTGGTTTTCAACAAGTGGAAGTGTGTTACTCCCCGTGTTACCGATGTTAAAGGACACCAAACCGGTACCATTAAACTCTGCCGGTAGGAGAGGAGATGGACTAATAATACCCTGACTTACATAAGGATTGTAACTCTGAGCACTTGCAAATAAACTTACAAAAATTAAACTAAATAGTAGTAATGCTTTTTTCATTGTAATGTGTATTAATAAATTAAATTTGGTTAATAATCTAATTCTTTAACGTAAATTTTTTAATGGATACTGAGGGTGTAACCAACCCTCAATATCCAGTGTTTTATTATTCTATTATTTCTCAATATCTTATTATTTCAAATGTTCTATTCTAAAACTAAAAGTTTTACTGTCTCAAAGGCTCCGGTTTTCGTATCAGTAATTCGTAAAAAATACGATCCCATAGATAGATTACCTCTTGAAAACTCTGTAATCCCTATATCAACCGCTGAAACACTTAATGTTTTACTTGATATAACTCTACCTAAGAAATCCAATAAATCTAATTGATAATGCCCTTGTGAATCAATCGTCACAAAGAACTTATCAGTTATCGGATTTGGATAAACAGAGATATTTATACCTTCTAGAATATCCACAATTTCCATACTATTCATCTCTTGAATAATAATTGCATTGGAAACGAGTTCATTGTTATCTAATTCAAATAAACGAACTCGATAGGTCACCAATTCTTCTGTCGCTTCAAAATCCGTGTAACTATAGGTGCTTAGGATCTCACTATAACCCGCTGCCTCTATATTTTCTCCTATAACTTCAAAATCAGCTCCATCTATACTTCTTTCAACTCTAAAATATGTAGTGTTGTTTTCTGTTTGGGTTTCCCAATTAAGATGAATATCTGAACCATCTCGTTTACCCCATAAAAGTAATCCGGTGGTTGCAATAGGAGTAGTAACCTGAGAACCCTCTCCTTGAATCATGATTCTATAATCCTCTACCTCGCCCCATGAATTGGCTGAAATAGCATCACTATTGTTGCCAATTCTAAAACGTGCAAAAGTAGGTTGATCTGTAATGGCTGTTTCAGGAATACTAACGGAAAGATTGTAAGTGCCACTCGTGAAAATAGGTATTCCAGAAACCTTTTCATCTGCATCGGTGAAATCACCATCGCCATTCCAATCAAACCAAGTATTTAGAATACCAAAACTTGTCCCAAAGCATGTAACAGTTACAGGTATCGTTACATCTGTTCCTGCCTTTAACTCAGGAAAATAAACACCATCTTCATCATCACTATCACTAATATCATCTCCATCGGCATTTGACGAGGGTTTCGATTCCGATTCCTGATCAACAAAACTGCCCAAAACAATATATTTAGTATATAAACCCGAAACAGGATCTTTAGTAACATCTATAGTATGCTGGGCTGCTCCATAACTCTGGGGAGCATCACCATAATCAAAGGCGCCCGTAAATGTATAAGAACTTACAATATCATCTTGTGTAGTATTAGAGGTACTCGCATAAGAAGGCGCCTGTATGTGAACGTGAAAACCGTTTGTTGCAGATGTTATCACAGAGTTATTGATAACTCTATAACCTATGCTTATGGTTCCCTGATCATATCCCGGGATCGTTCTTTTCTGAATACCCGTATAGGCGCTTGTTGAAGCATCATACGTCCAGTTAAACATACTAACCCATGATCCTTTAAGCGATGCTAATGGATTATTTTTATCAGGAACGCCATTTGAAAGCGTAATTGTCAAAACCATAGGGTCAGGATTCGAATGATCATAATACAAAGAACTACTCCCTGTATTGCCAATATTAAACGAAGCCTCTCCCAATCCTCCAAACTCCTCTGGTAACAATTGGCTTATAATCCCTTGATTAACATAAGGATTCCAACTTTGTGCGTTTGCGAAAAATGTCGCAAAAATTAAAAATGTCGCTATTAGTACTTTTTTCATCTTAATGTGTTTTACTATTCAATAAAATAATCTAATTTCTCTGCATCAACATTGTTATCAATACGTTCTTCTCCTCCACTATATGAATCAATCTGAGAAGTGATCGTATAGATTCCTGTTGTTTGTAATGAATCCCATGACGTATTAAATCCAAAGTATGAGTAACTTCCTGCAGGTATTACAGTGGTACTTGTGAAAATATGATGTGTCGCATTATCAAAATACGTCCAATCAATATTATTCAGATCTGTAGATCCTAATAATGTTAAATTTGGATCATATGGACCATCAAATACCCATCGATTGTCCTTAGGAATTCTTACTGTAATTAAACCATCTGTATCAACAAAATTCAGTTCCGTAATTCTTACTGTCACATAAAAATCCGTAGGTCCGTACATTACATTTGGAACAGCTGTGATAATTGGTGTGATATCTGGTAATTCTGTTACCGTATCATCATCAGTATCACTTACTGCTGTATCGCCTACTCCGTCTCCAT
>JBDLIU010000494.1:0-3172 GCA_039714715.1 Bacteroidota bacterium | reverse complement strand
ATGAGTAGAGGGCTTCTCATCAATTCATCAGAAGTAGGATCCAGTAACGCGGGGAAAAAGCTTTGAAAATCTCCGGGATAGGCTAACAGGGCAAACGCTATCCCAATAAATGCACCAATAAATTGAAATCCAACCATGGTAATTCCTAACGTTATTATTAGCAATAACCAGGGATTATATTGAGTGTATAGGTTTTTAGTAGCCGGGTTCATAAAGTAAATTGTTGGCAAAAGTAAGCCTATTTATGATTACTAAAAGGATTATTATTGTGTCCTGATTGAAAAATACTGCGAATGGTACGCATTGGATCATTAGAATTAGGTGAATTCCCGCTATTGCTGGCGCCCATGGAGGACGTAAGTGATCCGCCTTTCAGGGCCGTGTGTAAGGATAATGGTGCTGATTTGATGTACACCGAGTTTATTGCAGCTGAAGGACTCATAAGGGATGCTTTTAAGAGCAGGCAAAAGCTGGATATTTACGATTATGAGCGCCCTATGGGCATTCAGATATTCGGAGAGAATATCGAATCAATGAGAAGAGCAGCTGCCATTGCAGAAGAAGCACAACCGGAATTAATCGATATTAACTATGGGTGTCCGGTGAAGAAAGTGGTTGGAAAAGGTGCTGGAGCAGCTATTTTACTCGACCTGCCCAAAATGCAGAAGATGACCGAGGAGATTGTAAAGCAGGTGAACCTTCCTGTTACGGTAAAAACGCGCCTGGGTTGGGATGAGGATAGCATTTATATTGTGGAAGTAGCTAAACGATTACAGGATGTAGGTGTACAAGCCCTGACAATACATGCCCGAACACGACAGCAAATGTATAAAGGGGTATCGGATTGGTCTTATATTAAAAAAGTAAAGGAACAGCCTGATATTCATATTCCTATTATTGGTAATGGCGATATTGATTCACCTGAAAAAGCATTGGAGCATAGAGAGAAATACCTGGTAGATGGCATTATGATTGGCCGTGCTGCTATTGGAAATCCCTGGATATTCGACAAGGTGAAACATTATATGACTACTGGAGAACACCTGCCACTACCCGGCATGGAAGAAAGAATAAAAACAGTGAAGAAACATCTTCAGTTTTCTGTTGAGTGGAAAGGAGACAGGACCGGTGTTTTTGAAATGCGCAGGCATTATACCAACTATTTCAAGGGGCTGAAAGGATTTAAACCATACAGGATGAAACTGGTAGAAATGGAAGATCATTTAGCCATAATGGATCTGCTTGATGAAATAGGGAATAAGTTTAGCAATGAAGGATTTATAGACTGATGCAATCGGATAGAAAAAGCTTATCATTAGCCTGGTTTCTGTTGTTAATACTCACCTTAATTTGGGGAAGTTCATTTCTTTTGATTAAGAAAGGCCTTGTACTGCTAACCTCTGGCGAGTTAGGGGCCTTAAGAATGTTCTCTGCCGCTATCGTGTTAATCCCAATTGCTATCAAGCATTTGAAATCATTTACAAAACAGCAGTATTTCTTTCTGTTTATCGTGGGATTTGTAGGAAGCTTCCTGCCGGCATTCCTGTTTGCAGAGGCAGAAACAGAGCTCGACAGTGCCATGGCGGGGATACTTAATGCCTTAACCCCCTTGTTTGTTGTGATTATCGGGAATTTATTTTTCAGTCAGAGTATTACCCCTAAAAGTACAATAGGAATTCTTATTGGCTTTGCCGGAACAGTTGTTTTAATGCTGTCGGGCTTTGAAAGAGATCAGTTGGTTATCAACTATTTTGTACTTTATATAGTGCTTGCCACAATCTTTTATGGCACCAATGTAAATATTATCAAGTACAAACTGCATGGTATCAAGGCTATCCCTCTTACAAGCATGGCTATGGCCATGACCCTTCCATTTTCCATTGTTTACCTTTTTCATAACATGGCTTTTGTCGATAAACTAAGTTGGCAACCAGAGGTGATGATATCTTTAGGTTATGTAGTGGTATTAGGAATGATAGGAACAGCCTTTGCCATGGTTATTTTTAATAAACTTGTGCAAATCAGTTCTCCGATATTTGCGAGTTCTGTAACTTACCTGATACCTATTGTAGCAGTTGTTTTAGGACTTTTGGATAATGAAGTTTTGCACCTTCAACACTACGTTGGAATGACGATTGTTTTACTTGGAGTTTATATCACCAATCGTAAGTAATGATCAAAACCCAAATCACAAAACCCAAATTCGGAGAATAGAATTCTATGTTAACTATGTACCTATGTGGTTCAAAACACAAAGTCAAAAACATATAGTTCAAATCATAAAACACAAAAAATTAAATGAATGTCAATTAAATTTCTAATATTCATTTTAATTTAGTTGAAAACCTCTTACATGAGCGAAACACTTGATCAAAAACAAACACATATTCTTACACTACTTATGTTGGCAGAGGTTGATGGTCGGGATCATGAAAATGAAAGGTTATTCATCAATAGTGTTGCCAGGAGATTAGGAATGACAGAAGCTGATGTTGAAGACATTGATAAACACCCGGAAAGACTCACCTTTTCTCTACCCACATCCGAAGTAGATAGAATGACTGTTCTATACGATCTCTTATTTCTAATGAAAATAGATGGGGATGTGGCTGAAGAAGAAGTTGAGTTGGTACGCGAGCTTGGTATGCGCCTGGGTTTCCGTATCGGAATGATTAACGAGTTCATTCAGGTCATGGCTGATTCTATTGGGAAGGAAGTTCCGGCTAATGCTTTGCTTGATATTGTTAGGAAATATATGAATTAGCTATAACAGAATTCCTCTTTTCTACCGTTTATAAATTTCTTCCTTAGCCAAAACAGGAATTATCGTACTTTTTAGGTGTTATTAACTGATAATTTAACATCTAAAGACTGTGAAAAATTTATTCTTAATCGTTTTAGCAGGGGCATTGGTATTGTCCTGCTCAACAAAAACTACAGACAGCACCGAACCTACGGAAGAGGAAATAATGGCTAAAGCTGAGGCCATTCATAACAAGGTAATTACTTTGGATACACACATCGATATCAACGTAAGAAACTTCACCGATTCTGTAAATTATTCGCAGAGACTAGAAAACCAGGTGAACTTACCAAAGATGGAAGAGGGTGGACTGGATGTAGCATGGTTTATTGTTTATACAGGTCAGGATGAACTGACCGAAGAAGGTTT
>JBDLIU010000493.1:0-3180 GCA_039714715.1 Bacteroidota bacterium | reverse complement strand
TGTTGATTTGAAATAAGTTAAGGATTCTACTTTTAACATCTATTAAAAATGGGATGATTACCGATATGGCAACATATGAGAGAAATGTATCGCATCATGTCCATTGATGCTAACGAGTCCTTCTTTGCAAGACTCACTATCCCCCTGTTGTTTTGATTTTTTTAGTAGCTGACGCGTCCTTCTTTGCAAGATCGGACACGTTCTCAGCAGAATTATTTTTCAATCGTCTCTTCAGATCTCGTTTATGCTGCAGTTGTCGGTTTCGTTCACAATACTCAGGGTGGCTTTGACGATACTGTTTCCAGTAACCTTGGTTTTGTTGTCTCCAGGTACGCTGGCTTTCCTCTTTGTTTACTTTGTGATCGGAGTCCACCTGCTGTTTGTTCCGTTGCCATTTATTCTTTCTGGCTTGTTGGCATGGTTTGGCACCGCAATAACGCTGGTTCCTGGCTCTTGGATTACGAGGTTTAATCCTTCTGCAGCAGGAACAGCGAAAGGTGAGTTGTTTCACATCTGTCTCTCCGGTATCTGATTTCAGTTACCGAAAAAATAAGTAGAAAAAGAAAAGACAAAGAAAATATAGAAGAAAATCCAGTTGAAAATATTTATGAGGAAGAAAAAAAGGACATACTACGAAGGATAATGGCTGGTTTTAAAACGATGAAAATGATGGGAAATATTCCGATGATTTTGGCTGGAAAGTAAACCGCTGATTACAATTGTTATTGACTACTAAATAAAAAGGTAGCATCGACTGAATGACACTACCTGTTAAAAAATTGGTAATTCTACTACCCTTATGCAAAAATACCTCTGCGATGCTATAATCATAGACCATGGGTGTCATATTTCAAATTTGTTGAGATATACTTTTGGTTCGTTTTTTTATGAAGGAGATTTGTAATGAAAATGACAATAAACCTATTCATTTGCTTGTGTCTTTTTATCATGTCAAGTTGTGCAAGCGATTCAGGAGTAATTAAAGTACGAAGTAAAAACTTTTCTATATTACCTCCACCTTCTGACTGGAAGAAACAAACAGTGTCACATGGGAAACACTCTGCTTTATCACGAGAAATCTCATCTGGTGCTATCTATGCTATTCAATGGAGGAATGATGCTGGTTCATTCATTGGATTAAGTGCTATAAAAGCAGTAGACCCAAGTGGAGAACCACTTATCATACTTGACAAATTCTACTACTCAGCACTGCATTACATGAAAGAAGGACATCGTCATGATTTAGATAGGTTAAGAGAAACATGTCCTGATCTTATACAAAAATACACTACTAAGCAGGGTGGGTACATAAAGGATGGATATTCGAAGTTTAAGCAGTATGATATGTTACAAGGAAAATTATCAAGTCGTGTAGAATGTAACGATTACAACCCACTATTCCCATTAATTATTGATATGGTTAGTATTTGGTCAGATAGCTATTATTACATGTTTCAGTTAACTACTAAGGAAGGTGACTACGACAGAGATAGTGTTATTTTTCAAGAAGTTATAAATACATTAATATCGTTATCTGAGAAATAATTATACGTTCCATAGAATTATTCAGAAATGCATAATCCTTCTGACAGGTTGAATCTTCTATATGGCAAGATTAACTTAGTGCGAGAACTCAATGAGTTAGATTCTTCCTGATTCTTTACACATCCGCACAATATACGTAACAAAAATTCCTACCCTCCAAAGTCAACATATAGGCACTAAATGTGAAATCTATATTAAATTGATTATAGTCAAATTTTGCATTTTTATAGCTTAGTACTCCATCGGTACTCACTGTCCGTCAAGGTACACTTTTCATCATTCTATGTATAAAATCGGATACTCGATTCAGAATGCTCCTCTTTTGACAACCGGTTACACTTATATATGTCCACTCGTCAGAATTTGAGCATTTCCAAGTTAAGTAGCCGATTCGATATCCATTACTCTTTAGCTTCCTTGGTGTCCAACAACCTACACCTTTCTGGACATTACTAAAACCTAGCCAATCTGCGTCTAACAAAGTCCTACCCAGTATTTCTTGACATGATGTCCAGATAAGTTTATATTATTTTCTTACACATTGAGCTATTAGTGCAATAATCAGTACAGTCGGGAAACCCATGACCAACAACAAGGGACATAATGTAGGATATATCAGAGTTAGTTCTTTTGCTCAGAATACAGATCGGCAATTAGATGGTTCTGAACTCGAAAGGATCTTCACTGAAACAGCCTCTGCCAAAGATGCTAAAAGACCTGTTCTGAAGGAATGTATAGACTACCTTCGTGCTGGTGATTGTCTACATGTTCATTCAATAGATCGTTTGGCAAGAAATCTGATGGATCTACAGAAGATCATTCATACACTTAATAACAAAGGTGTTACTGTCACATTCCATAAAGAGAATCTGACCTTTACCGGTAACGGTGATAACCCCATGAACAAATTAATGCTCCAAATGATGGGTGCCTTTGCAGAATTCGAACGAGCACTAATCAAGGAACGACAACGAGAGGGTATAGCCAAGGCAAAAGAAATGGGTAAGCAGATTGGCAGAAAGCGTGTTCTGGATGATATGCAGGTTCAAGAGATTAGAACTCGTGTAGCTAATGGTGAGACTAAATCTGCTCTAGCTAAAGAGCATGGTATTAGTAGACAGACTCTTTATACTGCATTGGCAGCATAAAAATGACTAACCTAGTATTCACATACGGAACCTTGAAAAAGGGGTTTGACAACCACCAATATCTCCAAGATTCTGATTTTATAGGATCTGGAAGAACGAAAGAAAAATACGCTTTATATGATAGGGGTATTCCATTTGTAATACGGAACAATCCAATATCATACATTTATGGGGAAGTTTATTCCGTCAATGATGATGTATTGGCTATTCTGGATCAGCTTGAAGGACACCCAGATTGGTATTACCGAGAGGTGGTAGAAATTGTCCTAAATGGTGATAATAACAGTGTTAATGCGTGGCTGTATTTTAATCCTGACGATAGTGGCGAGTTGATAACGTCTGGCAAATATATTTTGAAATGAGAATTGTATCAGCAATATGTTATAACATTTGAATGTGAAAAATATACAGAGGTACAAAGTTAAACAGAATTTTAACAGTAAAGCGGCTAAGAATTAAATGTTTTCATCCTGTAACTCGTAACTTC
>JBDLIU010000492.1:0-3187 GCA_039714715.1 Bacteroidota bacterium | reverse complement strand
ACACAGCCACTTTTATTTCAAATGGACACATAATACATTTCAGGGGATATAATGGTTAATTTCTGAAATGGGGAGGCTGAGAGTCTCCTTTATTAATCAAATAAATCAGGTAAAAATACAATGATGAATAAAGATTACGCTTCCATTGTCCATTTGAAATGACAACATTCATCACCCTGCATTAGTGTCATTTCCCTTGTCAACTGCATTTTTGGATTATAGGCTTTTGTCACACCATAATCCTTATAACATACACCTGCAAAACCTATTTCTGATGCTTTAGCCTCTCGGAATGTTTTTGCCCAAAGACATTCAGTAAATTTTATCTCAAACAATTTTTCATTGTTAGTTAATACCTCATATGTTAATTTGGTATTCCATTCTTCGCACCCTTTAATAATATCAGATGCCCAACGTTGAAGAGTGTTTGAAGAGTAATCAACTTCATTTTTATTATTTCTTTCATATTGCATGTCAGAAGCTCTCTTTAATATTTTAATAAAATGTTCTTTTCCGACCTGCTTCATAAGATTTTTCATGGCAGGAATATACCATTGTTTAAATGCAAAATTATATACATCCTGTTCTGTCATTTTAGATTCAGAATCGAATTTATGTTTTTCTTCTTGCAATAATTTATTATTAACACCAAAAATATCTGAGGTAGCTAAACTGCATGCCACACATGATGATAAAGTTTTTAAAAGGAAACTTCTTCTGTTTTGTAATACTAGTTTAATACTTTTCATAACAGTTAATTTTGGTTTAACAATATCTGGGAATCACAGAATAAATTGGGTAGAATACTCAATACTACGGAACAAATAGATACTGGTTTCAACACATCCTAATAATACTTCTCTTCTTTCCCTTTCTATTCTTTCTTCTTCTACTATGTTTGGAAAAGATTACCAAAGCCTTACACAGTAAAGCTTACAGAAGGAATTTTATTCAAACCAAAAAGGAGCTATTTGCACGCCGATTCAGGAATGACATTCTTATGTTATAAAAAGAAGCCGGTTATGTTGGTGAAGATGTTGAAAATATCATCCAGAAGCTTCTGCAAAAATGTGATTATGATGTCGAAAAAGCCCAGACAGGTATTGTCTATATTGATGAAATCGATAAAATTTCACGTAAATCAGACAACCCATCCATTACTCGTGATGTTTCTGGTGAGGGTGTACAGCAGGCTTTGTTGAAGCTCATCGAAGGTACCGTAGCTTCAGTGCCTCCACAAGGAGGGCGTAAGCATCCACAACAGGAATTTCTGCAGGTTAACACGGCAAACATTCTGTTTATTTGTGGTGGTGCATTTGCGGGGTTGGATAAGGTTATTCAGGATCGCTCTGATAAAGGTGGAATCGGTTTTGGTGCCGAAGTTACTAGTAAGGAAGAAAACAAGAGTTTTGGTGAGGTGCTGGATGATATCGAGCCAGAAGATTTAACTCGTTATGGTTTGATCCCTGAATTTGTTGGTCGATTACCTGTCATTGCGACATTGCGTGAGTTGGATGAAGAAGCATTGGTCCGAATCCTTACGGAACCAAAAAATGCGTTAGCTAAACAGTACAGTAAACTGATTGAAATGGAAGGGGCTGAGCTGGAATTGCGAGAAGAGGCATTAAAGGCCATAGCAGTCAAAGCCATGGAACGAAAAACCGGTGCTCGTGGTCTGCGTACTATCCTGGAACATGCTTTACTGGATACGATGTACGAATTGCCATCAATAGAAGATGTACAAAAAGTCGTTGTTGATGATTCGGTGATTGAAGGCCTGTCAGAGCCATTATTAATATACGAAAATACTGATAAAAAAGCCTCAGGAGAATGATTACATTGACTAGCGTTTGATTTATAGTCGTGTAAACACAAAAAATGGGCTTTAGGCCCTTTTTTTGTGCATGAAAGGATGCTTTTAGGTTCTAACATTGCACAGTAAATACTTATAACTTGATTTATTCTTATTAACACCCATATATTGTCATTATACAGATAAAAACTACACTTATATTTCTACCGATTAAAGTCTTATTAAGAGAGGAACTCCTTCATGGAGAATGAAAACGAAATTTCTGAATTAACAGACACTACACAAATTTATCCGGTATTACCGCTAAGAGATGTGGTTGTGTATCCTCACATGGTTATACCTCTCTATGTCGGGCGCGAAAAATCCATAAATGCACTTGAAGCAGCCATGGAAGAAGATAAAAAAATTCTTCTGATTGCCCAAAAAAATGCATCGGATGATGATCCAAAGCCGGAAGATATTAATTCGGTTGGTACAATTGCATCGATACTCAGATTGTTAAAGTTACCGGACGGAACCGTAAAAGTTCTTGTGGAAGGTGATGAACGTGCTGAGATACAAAATATTTTTAGCACTGAAGATTTTTATACAGCACAGATTTCAATCTTTGAAAATATCAAAATTGAAGATAGAGAAGCAGATGTATTAACTCGTACTGTGATGAATCAATTTGACCAATACGTCAAAATGAATGATAAGGTACCACCTGAAATTCTCTCTTCATTATCCAGCATAGAAGATCCCAGTCGTCTGGCGGATACCATTGCTGCCCATATGCCGCTGAAAATTGAAGAAAAGCAGGTTATTCTGGAAATCACCGATGTTCGTGAACGTTTAGAACATTTGTTGGCACAAATGGAGTCTGAAATTGATATTCTCCAGGTTGAAAAACGCATTCGTGGCCGAGTCAAACAACAAATGGAAAAAAGCCAGCGTGAATATTATCTGAATGAGCAAATGAAAGCCATTCAGAAAGAATTAAATGATATTGACGATGTGCCCAATGAACTGGAGGAGCTTGAAAACAAAATAAAGGAATCCGGTTTATCGCCTGAAGCGAAGAAAAAAGGCATGGCTGAACTCAACAAATTAAAAATGATGTCACCCATGTCTGCAGAAGCTTCAGTGGTTCGAAATTATCTTGAATGGATAACCAATGTTCCCTGGAAAAAACGTTCTAAAGTTCGCCATGATCTCGCTAAGGCCGAAGCGATTCTAGAAGAAGATCATTATGGTCTGGAAAAAGTAAAAGAGCGGATCCTTGAATATCTTGCGGTTCAACAGAGGATGAAAAAACTCAAGGGGCCAATTTTGTGTCTGGTAGGGCCGCCGGGCGTTGGTAAAACTTCACTGGGACAATCCATTGCCCGTGCA
>JBDLIU010000491.1:0-3200 GCA_039714715.1 Bacteroidota bacterium | reverse complement strand
ATATACTTATACTAGTTTTCTTCTAGCGATCAATACACCAATTCCAAGGAAACCAAAGATCATTACTAAAAGACTCATATTGTCATAAGCAGGAACACTTCCTTTACCATCATCAGGGTTGTCACGTTCACTACCAACATGATTTGCTGAAGGAGCATCATTCACATATGATGGTGTACCTTGCTCGGAGGCAGGAGCGAAATGTGGTCTGATGCGAATCGTAAATCTACTACCGATAGCCGCATTATCCCCAATACTAACAATATAATTAACCCCCAAGTTTGCTGTATCTTCAATTCCTTTGATCTCGTACAGACCGCCTGCTGTTGTCCATAGTGCAATTTCTTCATCTGTAGGTGCTGCCCAGTCATCTATAAATCCTTTATGCCATCCATTTGTACCTGAACCAAGAGGATCTCCCCAAAATGAAAGAAGCTCTTGCTCTGTATTTGGATTATTGTCATGATCGAAAAAGATACCCATCGGATGCCATTTAGAAGGTAACCAGTTACCAAATATCGCTTGATAATTACCCCCATGTATAGGACCAACATAAGAAATTACTGTATTCCCACCTGATAAACGTGCTGGATAATAGACTCTTATATCATCGAAAAAGCCTGGTTCTGGGAAATGATGATCATCAAAACCTGGTATTGCCGCAGTTGCTGGACCCCATAATCCATGTGACCAGTTTGCCAAGTCTTCAGTATTCCAAATATCTGTACCAAGAGAGAAGGTCAATGCAGGGTTTGGCATTTTGTTTGCATCCAATAGTTCTATGCTATATCCATTTAATCTTTTTCCCGTATAATTATTGATCTTTTGAAAAACCTGATATCTTTGCGTACTGGAATCACCCGGCTGAAGGTTAAAAACCATATCAATTGCTTTACCATAAGCATTGTCACCTTGATAAACTGAACCTTGCATATCAATTTTAAACCGTTTATGTGATTGAAATGGACCAGAACAAGTATTTGGCTCAGGTGCTGCTGAGTCCAAGTATCCACCTGATAAATAAGAAGTTGTCATGATACAATTTTCAGGTTTCCCATTCTTAACACCACTGTCACCAATGATTATTTTTACACCTGAGGGTTCACCAATCGGCCAATCTTTACCATGTAATTTACCGGTGACACTACCATCTTCACCTCTAATTTCTGATTCAAAACTATAGCCATACCCCATAGTCGAATAGGTACCATCCAGTGTGTTAAAAGTTCCAACATTATGATTATAAAAAGGTTCCTGCGTGATGTTTACATTTACATTATCCAAATTCCATCCGCCAAAACCAAACTGCTTATTTGGTGTAAATCCCATATCAGTATCTGTAACAATATGCCCTGCAAAAGTACCTGATGACAATACTATTGCTGCAAGTAAACTTGATTTAACTATATTTCTTTTCATTGATATTCCTTTATCTCTTTACTATTTTATTTCTTAAAATGGAAGTGTTAATGTTACAACTGCATATTGATAATCTTTTACTCTATCAAGTCCTGGGTTAGCCCAAGAATACTCCAGGGCAACTTTCATTGGTACTTGTACAATGAAACTATAATCCACACCTGCTGTAATGGCATAATCAAGATCTTTTACATTAATATAATTCTTTTTCTCATAATCAGTACGATCGTTATATCTTAGATAAGCCAGCTTTAAACCCACATCTGATGTCATCATGATCTCCCCCTCTATAGAGAATGCATCATTGTTTTGACTCTGAAGATCTTCTGTTGACCCTGCACCCATACCTGTGTATTGAACATCATTCTTAAAAATGTTGGTAGCTATGATCGAAATACTTTTTTCTGCTATCTCACCTTCTAACTGAAAGTCCAATCCATAAGTTTCTCTCTTCACACTTAAAGAGCCACCATCTGATGTTGTAGATCCTCCTACAATGGCAAAACCTCCAAAGATAAGATTGTAGTCTCCTACAGGATATTCATAAGCAATTCTTGCAAACGGAAGTAGATTACTACCCAGGTTCATATAACTGTTATCCTGCCCTGGCGCATACATACCTATTGAACCAAAAAAGTGACCTTCATCCCCAAAAAGACTATCTTTATCATAATAGACTTGTAAACCTGTTGCCTCTCCTGTACCTACACTACATGCCTGAGTAGCGTTGACAAGTTTTCTTCCCTCGAAAGTTCTCAATGGTTTATAAAGCCCCGTATTATAAACCTCCATTCCGGAGAAAGGACCAAAATTGGATTCGGAATAAACTGCTGCACCCCAATATCCATTCTCTAACTCATCAGCGTAAATTGCTTTCCCTGCGATAGATGCATCGTGTTCATCTCTATAAGAAAGTCTTAGTAATCCACCCACATTTTCAGTTACTCGACCTCCCATTAACACGGAAGCTGTTCGTGGAACAGACCATTGTCCCTCATTAGTGCTATCTTCATCATCCTGCACCCAACCAGACTTAGTAGGTTTATCCCAGCTTTTTTCATACTTTAATTTAAGTAGTAAAGAAGGATTAAGATCAGATTTACCACTGTTCATCTCATCAATATTTTGACTCATCGTCATACCTGAGACCATAAACTGACGACCCATTGCATTTAGTTTTGGCATACTCTGTGTATGACAAGCAGCACAATCCATCCCCGTTTGCGTTGTAAACATCGGCATTGCCTCTGCTCTCTGCATTAAACTTGTTACTGCGATTAAACTAACTAACGCTATTTTAGAACTTTTCTTTTGATTCATTCTCTTTCCCTTCCCCTCTCATTTTTATATATTAATTATAACTTAAATCATAAATTGATAATATCACCCTTTCGTGTGAGCTTTATATATTAATGACATTTGATAACGTTATCATATTCAGTTCATGTTTGATTCATATAAATATATAATAATTAAACTATATAATGGTTATAATGCTATACTGAACTGACATTTCATAACATTATAATACTCAATTTAAAATGATTCATACAAACATATAAAGAAGTCCGCTAATGTATATACAAGATAATGATATTTTAAACCAGATAATAAAAGCACAAAGCTGTATTATTCATGGTAAAGACTTAAAAACCATACTACATCAACAGAGAAATTTTTACCTTAAAAAAACAGATGCTGACGTGATCACCATATGTATGAAGGACCAAGATAATGTACGTCCTGAATATGTTATGGAAGAACATAGGATTTTTGCTCAT
>JBDLIU010000490.1:0-3201 GCA_039714715.1 Bacteroidota bacterium | reverse complement strand
AATGATATGGGAGGATATCCTCTTGCAATGGAACTTGCACAAAATGAACAAGCCGGGTTATTATCCGGACTAATTGTTTCTTCAATGATGGGCTGTACGCTTGTTTTCTCAATTCCAGTTGGATTAGGTCTTATAGAATTTAAAGACAGACCATTTTTTGCAAAAGGATTACTGATTGGTTTAATAACAGTTCCAATTGGCGGAATAGCAGGCGGATTGATTGCTGGCTTTGATCCGGTAATGGTATTAGTAAACAATATTCCTGTTTTACTTCTTGCAGTGTTTTTTGTTATAGGATTGACCTTCTTTTCAAAACAAATGATAAAGGGCGCTTTGCTTTTCGGAAAACTGATTGTTGTTGTTATTACAATTGGTTTAGCTGCTTCTGCCTTCCAGGAGTTAACAGGTGTTGTTATTATTCCGGGGATGGCACCAATTATGGATGCAATGGAAATTGTCGCAATGATTGCAATAGTACTACTCGGTACTTTCCCTGTTGTAACAGTTATTACCAAATTTTTAAACAAACCTTTGACATCAATTGGTAAGAAACTAGGAATGGATGCAACCAGCGCTGCCGGCATTGTAATTACTTTAGCAAATAGCATCCCGGTATACAAAATGTTTAAGGATATGGATCCGAAAGGGAAAGTAATTAATACAGCGTGGTTGGTTCCGGCAACTGCGGCTCTGGGTGATCATCTTGGATTTACAGCAGCCGTAGAACCTGAAATGATCAAACCGGTTGTTTTGGGGAAACTTATTGCCGGGATATTTGCAATAGGAATTGCGATGTGGTTTTCCAGAGATTTGAAAAATGAAATTGAGCAGAGTAGAAAAATGAAAAAATCACCTATTCTGGGATTATAAACGTAAAAGTGGATAGAAAATGAAACATGTAACTAAATATCTAATATTAGTTTTTCTGATTAGTAGTCCTAATTTATTCGGACAATCAGAAATAATTACCCAAGAGCTTGAACCTCATCCCTACCTTGAACTTAATGAGTTATATGCCCACTCAGGAGGTTTGACCAGTGAGGAGGTGATGAAAAACGATCCATCCATCGAGAAAAGTGGCATTAAACGGCTTAATCAAGATGTTGTAATTTCTGAATCCTCCTCAAAGCTAAAAACCGAAAACCTTATTTTTATAACCCTGGATGGATTACGCTGGAAAGAAATGTTTACAGGTGCAGATAGTGTACTAATCAACAGTAAAAAATTTGTAAATGATAGAACAGCTCTTAAAAAATCTTTCTGGAGAGAAACTGCACATGAAAGACGCGAAGCATTATTACCTTTCTTTTGGAGTTGTATCGTAGAAAAAGGCCGGATTTATGGCAACCGGGATTTGAACAGTAAAATGAATTTGACTAATAAGGTCGCCTCTTCCTATCCTGGATATGCCGAAATTTTCACTGGCTTTGCTGATGAGAGTATAATAAACAATGCCAGGATTTGGAATCCAAATAGAAATTTTTTAGAGTGTATTAATGATCAACCAGAGTTTTCTGGCAAGGTTGCTGCCTTCACTTCCTGGGATAGGTTTGTTCATATTCTTAATAGAAAACGCTGTGAGTTTCCTATCAATGCGGGATTTGAAAAAGCAATAGGTGATAATTTATCAGAAAAAGAGCATCTGCTCAATCAGTTAATAGATGAATGCCCTAATCTGTGGGAAACGGTACGTCTGGATGCATTAACTTTCCACTATGCGTTTGAATATTTTAAAAGAGAAAAACCGCGTATGCTGTATATTTCCTTTGCTGAGACGGATGATTTTGGCCACGATGGTCGCTATGACTCTGTCTTGCGCTCTGCTCATAATGTTGACAGTTTCATCAAACAACTATGGGAATATGTTCAATCTGATGAAATGTATAAGGATAAAACAACACTTATCGTCACTACAGATCATGGACGTGGTCAAACCAGGGATGACTGGAAAGGTCATAGTACCAAACCGGACAATTACATTGCTGGCTCTGACGAAGTTTGGATTGCAGTAATGGGACCTGATACCAGGGCGGGTGGTGAAATGAAAAATACTAAGCCAATTACAACAAGCCAGATTGCTAAAACAGTGGCTTATTTTTTGGGTGTTGAGTTCAATGGTTCTGCCAAGGTCGGAGACATTATAGATGATATGATAAAGTGACAATCAGGGAATTAAAAAAGTTTATGTGAGAACGAAGCGGTTCCATATGTGCAGATTTTTTTCTGTATTTTTCGACCGCAGAAAAGTTTAAAACAGATGAAATATTATCTCGGTATTGACCAGGGCACAACAGGTACAACATCAATAATATTTGATGAAGAGTGGAACATTAAAGGAAAGGGTTACCTTGAACACACACAATTTTATCCGGAACCTGGCTGGGTTGAACACGACCCGATAGAGATTTGGAAAAAAACAAAAGAGTCTGTAGCAGTTGCCCTGGCACAAGCAGGGATAAATGCAAAAGACTTAAGAGCAATCGGTTTGGATAACCAGGGTGAAACCTGTATGGCCTGGGACAAAAATACCGGGGAGCCGGTATATAATGCCATAGTATGGCAAGACAGAAGAACTTCAAAGCAGGCAGATAAATTGAGAGAAGGGTATGGCAAGCTGATAAAACAAAAAACAGGTTTGTCAACAGACGCTTATTTTTCTGCATTAAAAATTAAATGGATACTGGACAATGTTCGAGGAACAAAAGAAAAAGCAGAAAAAGGCGATCTGCTTGTTGGTACTTTAGATACATGGCTTTTATGGAAAATGACCGCAGAAAAAGTCTATGTCACCGATTCTACCACTGCTTCCAGGACCATGTTATTTAATCTTCAGACCAATCAGTGGGATGATGAGATACTGAAAATTATTGGAATTCCTGCATCACTTTTACCCGTAATCAAAACCAGTACTGAGATATACGGATACACAGACCATAGTTTTCTTGATGCCCATGTTCCAATTGCAGGAAGTGTTTTGGATCAGGCTGCGGCACTGTTTGGGCAGGCTTGTTTCGATAAGGGTGATGTGAAAACCACTTATGGTACAGGCTGCTTTATGCTCATGAATACAGGAGAAAAGCCGGTACTTTCCAGGAATGGATTACTTACTACTGTTGTTTGGAATATAGATAATAAAATAACATATGCTTTAGATGGAGGCGTATATATTGGGGGTGCTGCAGTTCAATGGCTGCGTGATGG
>JBDLIU010000489.1:0-3221 GCA_039714715.1 Bacteroidota bacterium | reverse complement strand
TAGGTGGTTCAGCAGGGGTTGCACAGATATTTTGTGATTCACTTGGTAGTTTGGGTGTTTTCAGTAATTATTTCAGGGATCGTTCACTAATCCAAAATATTATTCCAATTCTAAATACGGATGATGTAATTGTTGGCATTTCACATTCCGGAGAAACAGAAGAAATTGTTATGGCAATAAAAAAAGCCAAAGAGTATGGTGCCACAACAGTAGGCATTACGAATTCTTCTCAATCAAAGTTAGCAAGCGTTGCTGAACTTCAACTAATAACAGGTGTGCCTATGAATTTAATGGGAAGTTATTCCTGCCAGGCTCGAATATCTCAGTTGGTTATTTTGGAATTGGTACTTAATGAAATCGCAAATTTTTTAAAAACTAAATAAATTAACTTGTTAGGAGAACCAACATTGATACCAGGAAACAATAGTTTCAAAAAGGACCCAAAATATGAATTATGGAGATATAAAATATTTGGGATAACCTGGTTGGCTTATGCAGGGTTTTATCTAACACGAGCATCTTTTTCTATTGCTAAAATTGGAATAATAGATGATCCGGATCTTAATTTATCTATAGAACAAATAGGCATAATTGATGGCCTTTATCTTATTGGTTATGCTGTTGGGATGTTTGTTTGGGGAATGCTGGGTGACAAATTTGGTACAAGGAAAATTGTTCTTGGCGGATTAACAGCATCTATTCTTGCCGGCTTTGCCATGGGTGTTTCTTCTATTATGCTTGCATTTGGTGTCTTTTCAATTATTCAGGGATTAAGTCAATCTACAGGATGGGCACCGCTGACTAAGAATATTTCCAACTGGTTCTCATTAAAAGAGCGAGGCGTGGTTATGGGGTGGTGGGCTACAAATTATACTATTGGTGGTTTAGTAGGAGCTCCCCTTGCAGGATTGGCTGTAGCATATTTTTTAGATTGGCGATATGCTTTTTTTGTACCTGCACTGGTACTTCTGATTGTTCTGATCCTGTTTTATCTTATCCAAAAGAATAAACCTCAAGACGTAGGTCTTCCAACAATTGAAAAGTATCATAAAGAGGCGGCTCCTAAATTTTTGGACGGAAATGGGAATGAAGAATCTGATGAAGGATCATGGAAAATGATATGGGGCGTTATAAGAACTCCAATGGTATTACTACTTGGAGGTATGTACTTTTTTATAAAACCTACGCGTTATGCAATTTTGTTTTGGGGGCCATTATATATTAGTGAAACTCTGGGGACAGGAGTGGCAGAATCTGCATTTATAAATGGAGGGTTCTTCTTAGCCGGTCCTTTGTCTGTTTTAGCAGGTGGATATGCTTCTGATAAGCTATTTCAATCACGTAGAATGCCATATAGTGCTATCTCTATGATGTTCCTGGCTGTTCTCCTGTTTTTCTTTGATGATATTGCTGTAGTTTTTAATAGCAGCATGGTTTCAGCGGGGCTTTTATTTCTGCTTGGCTTCTTCCTTTATGGACCGGATTCACTTGTTAGTGGCTCTGCAGCAATTGATTTTGGAACCCGTAAAGGAGCCTCAACAGCATCAGGAATAATTAATGGTATGGGCTCTGTTGGTGCAATTATAGGAGGAACTGTACCCGGGTTTTTTAAATCCACCTGGGGTTGGAATGGCGTTTTTATGCTACTGGCAGCATCAATTTTCATAGCTGGCTTGCTTATGATGTCTAAATGGAATGCGCTTCCGGAAACTGTTGAAAATAATAAATCTTAATAGGTAATAAGAAGTGAGTAACCCTGGAAATCTATTATACAATTGGTCGGATAACAATTTTGATGAATCATTAAAATTTCATGATGCAGCATGGATAAAGTTGCTGAAACTATTTAAGAGCATTGTGCAATTCCTTTGGATAAGATGGTTAAACGGATACAGGGCAGTGAAATTGTATATAATATAAATTCTAATAAAAGAGAGGTATAATGAAGAACTCAAAAAGCCACTATAGCGTAATAATAATTGGAGCTGGTCCATCCGGTATTGGAACAGCAATAGCACTGTCTAAAAGTGGAGTTAGCTCAATTGCACTGATTGAGAGAGATGACAAAATAGGAGGAGTACCCACTCTCTATAAAAAAAAGTCGGGTGGAGTACCGACATTTATGCGTTGGTCACGGGGCGGAATTCCGGTCTATGGTGAACAATATGCAAAGACGCTTAGCGATAAATTGGAGAAGACAGATGTAGAGGTCTGGCTTAGAAGTCAGGTTATTAAAATTGAAGCTAATGCGAAGAAGATAACCCTGGTAAATCCTAATGATGGACAGATAAGTTTAACTGCCGATGCCATTGTCATGGCCAGCGGATCACGGGAAAAAACAATTGCTGAGCGTGGGTGGATCACCGGTTCAAGACCAACACCTGTATATTTCACTAAACAATTATTGCAAATGTTAGATGACAAGGATCAGTTGCCCATGCGTAACCCTATTATCATTGGTTCGGATGTTCTAGCTTATGCTGCTTCGGCAAAATTAAAAACTGCCGGTGCATCAAATGCTGTAATTATTGATAAAAGAAGCAGTCCTGCATGTCCTTTTCATGAAAGGCTGTTTTTTAAACTATGGAGCAGACCATCTTTTCATGGGTTTAATGGGAATGCTATATCAATCACAGGCACAAAATCTACCACAGGTATCCAGGCAGACAATGAACATATCAATGGAGATGGGATTATAGTTAGTGGTGACCTTATTCCCAACAGTGAATTAGCATTAATAGGAAAGCTCAAAGTAAATTTAATCACCAGGGTGCCGGATGTTGATAATAATCAGCAGCTATCTGAACCAGGGTGGTTTACAGCCGGAAATATGCTGGGAGGTTTTCATAGTGCAGACTGGTGTTATAATAATGGAAAGAGAGTTGCCCGGTCAGTGGTTAACTACATCTCGAAAATGTAATAAATACTAATTAAAGAAGTGAGATTATGAAAAAGCAAAAACGATTATTGTTAACAATAATTTTAATGGTCGGCATTACACCTTTTTATCAATGCAGCGAACCAACCGAAAAATCAACTGAGAAACCAGTTGAGCAAATAGCAACACAATCTCAAAAGTCGGAAATTATTAAAACCTACGATAAAGGCTTCTATGAGATAAAGGAGAATGGGTTGAAGGTGTTACATCTGGCAGGAACAGGCTATGAGAGAGGTTATCAATATGGAATAATGCTGAAGGATGAGATTGAGGAATCTATTAA
>JBDLIU010000488.1:0-3225 GCA_039714715.1 Bacteroidota bacterium | reverse complement strand
CTGGCGATCTCTTCAGCAATTGTCTTGATGTCGGTCATAGATTGTGGTGTAAGAATCACAAAAACACCATCTACATCAGGATCCTGCAAAACGCCTGTCATGGCAGCATGATACCTGTCGGCACGCGCATCACCAATCACATCTATAGGATTTTTGATATTGGCTGTTGAAGGCAGGCTTCTTTTAAACTTTTTCGTGGTTTCTTCACTAAATTGAGCCAGCTTTAATCCTGTTTTAATAGCTTCATCTGTTGTTAAAACACCCGGGCCTCCTGCATTGGTGATAATCGCAATCTTTTCTGATTTTGGCAGGGGCTGATAAACAAATGCAAGGGCGATATTGAACATATCTTCCACATTATCGCATCGGATAATACCTGCCTGCTTAAATGCTGCATCGCATATATCATCTACACCTGCTAAAGATCCTGTGTGCGAAGCTGCTGCTGATGCGCCCTCAGTAGTCCTTCCTGATTTCATGATCAACACAGGCTTATGGCTTTTTTCCATTACGTCCTGTGCAGCTTTCATCAAACCTGGGCCGTCAGTAATTTCTTCAAGATAGAGCAAAATCACTTTGGTCTTTTCATCATCCATGAGATAGTACAAGAGGTCTATCTCAGAGATGTCGGCCTTATTACCGAAGCTTACAAATTTCGAGAAGCCGATATTACGAGCCTGGGCATAATCCAATACAGCAGTACATAATGCACCACTTTGAGAAAGGAAGGCAATGCTTCCTTCAGCAGGGAATTTCCTGGCAAATGAGGCATTTAATCTTGCGGCAGGATCGGTATTAATTACACCAAGACAATTTGGTCCTATAAAGGACATATCCCATTTTTCGGCAATTGCTTTTATTTCCTTCTCTCTTTCCAACCCATTTTCTCCGATTTCTTTAAATCCTGCAGAAATAATAATTACTGATTTTATTCCAATTTCACCACATTGTTCCAAAGCTTTGTGAACTACGGAGCTGGGAAATACAATTACAGCAAGATCAACGGGGTCCGGAATATCGAGAACATATTTATATGCTTTTATGCTTCCAATAAATTTTTCTCTTGGATTAACCGGATAGATTACTCCGTTTAACTCTGCTTGTAAAATACTTGTAAATATATCACCTGGCACTGTTCCTTTTACTTTGTTGGTGCCAACAATAGCGACAGATTTCGGGTAGAATAATGTTTGAAGATTCTTCTTATGAAGTTCTGATCTTTTACTCATAACTTAATTTATAATGATTAGTACCGTTTAATTATAAGTATGTAGCAATAAACTCAACTGCCCCATCAATCGATTGAACCTCTTGTGCTTTTTCAACATCCATTTCGATATCAAACTCTTCTTCGAAAGCAGCAATCAGCAGCATACTTTGCATTGAATCAGCGCCAAGGTCGAAAATGAAATTGGCGTCATCAGCAATGTCTGCTGCATCCATTTCAAGTACATTGGCGACAACCTTTTTTACTTTTGTTTTTACTTCTGTGGTTTCCATGATAAGTTGTGGTTTAGTAGTTAATTTTATTCATTATTCAGGTTTATTTTTTCAACTCTCCTTCATTGGCTATTTTTTCCATTGCAAGGGCAGGAGCGCCAATAATTCCGGCCATTTGTCCCAGGTCTGAGAATTTAATCTCAGTATCTTCACTAATGTTTCGATTAGTGTAAGAAAGTACAGCCTGCTTAACAGGCTCCATAATCATATTATCAGCGATAATAATTTTACCCCCGATAATTACTAATTCAGGATTAAATATTTGGAGTAAGTATGCAATACCTCGTCCTAACCAATGGCCAACATTAGTTAGTATAGCTGCCGATAACTCATCTCCATTTTGGGCAGCTTGAACTACCGTATCTATATTAATATTTTCAAGGTCTTCTCCAATAATTTTGCGTAGGGCAGATGATTTGGAAGATTGTAATCCCTCTCTTACCATTTGCACAATGGCTGTTAGCGAAGCTACTGTTTCAAGACATCCTCTTTTACCACATTTACATAAAGTGCCATTGTCAACAACAGGAAGATGTCCGAATTCGCCCGAAAAGCCTGTTTTTCCAGAATAAAGATATCCGGTAGATATGATTCCTAATCCGATTCCCCATCCAACGTTTACTACCAATACATTTTCCAGTCCTTTGGCAATGCCAAATTGCTGTTCTGAGAATGTCCTCACCTTTGCATTATTTTCAAAGTATACCGGATAATTGAAAATTTCCTGAAGATCATTAATCAGGTTTTCTTTACCAGGGAAGTAAGTTATATTCATCCCTTTTTCCTGATTAACCAGTCCGGGCACTTCAATACCGATAGCAATAATCTTGTTTTTGTCAATACCTGATTGACCAATGATTAGATTAAGCTTTTCGTTGATCTCATCAAAAATTTCAAATCCCTGGGTTATTCGGATAGGATAGTACTCTCTTTCCCTAAGTTCTTCATTATGAGTATTGAAGATAGAAATACCGGTTCTATATAAGCTAGTGTTTATGCCAACAAGATAAAAACCGTCTTTAACCAACCCATAGATATTAGGCCGTCTCCCACCACTGGACTCACCCTGCCCAAGATCTTCAACAAGGTTATCTTTAATCAGGTCATTAACAAGGCCATTAATGTTTGGAATACTCAGATTCAGGCTCTTAGCCAGATCGGAATTTGATTGTGGACCACCAAAGTAGATTGATTTAAGGACCTGTTTTTTCAGAAAGGTCTTTTTATGAAAAACACCTTTAGTATGAGCACCTTTATTTTTAAATAATTGATCCATGCCAACCACCTTAAAGATATTCATAAATTAACAAATAAGCTAAATACTTATTAAAAAAATTAAAAAGTATTTAGCTTTATTATAACTGTGTAATTCAATATGTGGCAGGTATTGTGAAAGCTGATTCAAATTCTCCGGTTAGCTACCGGGGAATAAGCAAGAAGTTATATACGAACGAGGAAAGCTTTATTGATAAATTTAAAAAAATAGAGTTTTAACTAAACCGGGTAGAGTATAAATAAGTTGAGATGAAAAAGATTAGAATTGGTGCAATTGTATTAGGGATTATTATAATCATGATCAACCTGACTGCTATTGACTATGGTAATTTAAATTGGTCAGCGAATTCAAAATCTTATTTATCAATAATAGCGTTTTGTATATTGATATTTGGCCTGGTTTATTCAATTAAATATGACGAGAAGAACAAATAAAGAATTGATAGTTAA
>JBDLIU010000487.1:0-3233 GCA_039714715.1 Bacteroidota bacterium | reverse complement strand
GGCTTATCCACGCCACAAGTTCTTCTAAAGATTCCTCTTCATTGTAAAGAGGTACTACAACCGAAATGTCTGTCATTGGTTAAACTACATCTGAGACTTTCTCCCTTCGCCTTACTATAAGAGCAATTATTAATGAAACAATTGCGTAGAAAATGAGACTCTTAGCAAATCCTATTAATTGTCCCTTAGTAGTAAAACCTTCTTCAGCATCTGCACGTCCTTCTTCAATTGCCTGATCAATTGCATCTTCGGGGGCTCCCAGCATTTCCATAAAACCTCGAAGCTGGTCAAAAGTAGCCTCAATATGAGTCTCTGCTAAGGTATCATCTACAACCTCATACATTAATAGATTTACTGCTATCCCAATCACTCCAATTATTACTAAAGTAACAAATCCATGGATATAGGCAGGGCCAAATTCAATATAACCACCAAGTTCTCTTCTATATGTTATTCCTCCATATATCACCAAGCCTAGCAAAA
The DNA here is from genome assembly GCA_039714715.1 of Bacteroidota bacterium. Lineage (GTDB taxonomy): Bacteria > Bacteroidota > Bacteroidia > Cytophagales > Cyclobacteriaceae > S012-113. Next base: position 2,750 of record JBDLIU010000487.1, on the reverse strand, counting down.
TGATAATCCATATAATACCAATCACCCAATTTACCATTAGCACAGAATCAATAACATATAATAATAAGGTAAGAATAGCTCCTATTATTCCTAATAAACCTCCAAATTTAAGGGCATGTTGAACAGCAGTTTGAGGTTGTTCTAATTCTTCATTTTGAATATCTTCCATGGTTTTATCGGTTAGTTGAAACTTTATTCCTCATAAGGATTGAAAATACTATAGTTAAAAGTAATCCAATTAATATACTTTGCCTAATATAAAGCAATGCAAGATGTATTGGTTTTGTGCCAGGTAATGCGCTCAAAGCCCTGTTATACGCCTCTTCTCCCACACCCATGGCTTCGAAGTATGCATCCTTGTTCAGGGTCAGCTCATTTGTTTTAAGGCGAATAAATTCAGATAAAAATTGAGTGTCTTCAACAGCGCTGAAGCCATAAATGAATATAGCAATTACTGAAGACATCACAATGTAGGCAAACAAACCAATGGCAAGACCTTGCCAGAAGTGCAATATGCCTTCACTATACTGGTCCTTGAAATATTTGAAACTTGCAAATATTATTAATGCATAAAGAACCAATTGCCCGTTTACCAACGGATTTAATAAAAGCGGATGTTTGCCAAGATAAAAAACTACCAGAATGGCTAAAACATTAAAGGCAGCACCAATCAAACCAAACTTTAACGGCACCAGGAACAGTGGATTGCTAGTCTTTGCCATTAAACTTCCTTATGAAAGCCATTATTAAAAACAGCTAACACCTTACCGGTTACCTCTTGTCCAAACAATGGAGAATTCTCAGATTTTGATTGGTTGCTATCTCCGTTGAACGTCCATTTCATTCCGGCATGGTAAAGTGTAAGGTTAGCCATCTCTCCTTTCTCAATCTTAGGGTTATTCATCCCAAGAATCTCCCTTGGTCCGGTCGTCAATTTTCCAATCAGCTTTTCAATTGGAATTTCATTCTTTATCAAGTTCAGCAATGGGAGTATTACCTGCATATTATTCATGCCATCGGCAGCAAGATCATACTCCAGTTTTTTGTTCTCCTCATCCTGGGGCTGATGAGCAGATGTAATAGCATCAATTGTGCCATCAGCCAGGCCTTTAATAAGTGCCCTTATATCTTTCTCAGTACGCAAAGGTGGACTCACTTTGTACACTGCATCAAACTTATTCACTTCATCATCTGTATAAATCAACTGATGGGCTGCTACATCACATGTTACGTTAAGCCCTTTTTTCTTTGCTCTTCTAATCAATTTCACAGATTCGGCAGTAGAAATATTAGACAGATGAAGTTTCCCTCCTGTGTATTCAAGAATCTTAAGGTCTCTTGTAATAGCAATTTCTTCGCCCACAGAAGGAACTCCTTTCATTCCAACCAGGGCACTATTCACGCCTTCATTCATTACCCCAAACTGGCTCAACCACTTTTCTTCAGGGCGATCAATAATGAGCCCATCAAACTTTTGAACATACATCATACATTTTCTTAAAAGATCGGTATGCCATATGGGTTTCAGGCCATCTGAGAAAGCAACTGCTCCTGCTTCTTTAAGATCGATTATCTCAGTAAAATCTTCTCCTTTAAGATCTTTTGAAATGGCCGCAACAGGCCACAACTGAACGAGTGAAGACTTATTATGCCTTCTAATGTATTCAACATCATTTTTTGACTGAATAGGTGGACTGGTATTGGGCAACACAGCCACCTCTGTAAAACCACCAGCCATAGCAACCTCTCGCCCAGAGCTAAGATCTTCCTTATGCTCATAGCCGGGGTCACCAAAACATGCTGATAAATCAAACCAACCAGGACTTAAAACTGCGCCCTTGGCTTCTATGGTAACATCGGCTTTTTGTTTTCTGTTACCGATATACGAGATATTCCCATCTTTAATGAGAATATTGGCCTTTTTCCTATGAAAAGTAGATTGTGGATCAAGAATTTTGGCCTCAGAAATGAGTACTGACATGCTATAGTATTCTTATCAAAAGTGCTTCTATAAACAAAAATAATAAAGCTATGGCAAGAAAGTATCTCCAAAGCATAATTCCCTCAAATTCATTGCTAATTTTTACTTCAAAATCCTCCAAATTCGATCCATTTATAAAAATGGGGTTATAATCAGCCAATAAATTACTTAACTCTTTCTCAGAAACCGGTGTAAGGTCTGATTCGTTAGTATTCGCATTCAAAGCAATTGTTGCAACAGTCATTATGTCATTTGAAAGGTAATAATGCCCCGGTTCTACCGAAGCCCCTGGAATTGACATAGAAGCTATGCTGCCAAATATTCTTTGCTCCGGGATATACTCTTTGCCATTCCCAACAAGTTTGAGTACCTGGTTTTTTTGCGCATCACCTACAGGCAATACGATTTCATCAGTATTCAAGCGATAAAATAAAGGGGCAATATTGTGTCTTCTATTATTGGCAATTCGGTACATAACAGGCACAAACAATGCATTCGTTTGTAAGTCTGAATACTCATCTGCTAATGGTGATGCCACTATATAGATATTGGGATTCACTTCTGATAAATAAGGTGTACCATCAATTAATTTCAGCAGGGCATTCCTGTCATTGCCCCACGACCATTTTATCCTGGCCGATGGCATAGAAATATTGTCCTTTGTCTTTTCCAAAATATCCTTAAAAAACGGCCTTGAGAAATCTGGTGTTTGTATAGGTATCTTAACCTCATCGTTTGTTGCTAAATTCAAATTCATTACCAACGACCT
>JBDLIU010000486.1:0-3235 GCA_039714715.1 Bacteroidota bacterium | reverse complement strand
CTGGCCCATACTGGTTTACTACATAAATAAGGTATTTTAATTCGTAAGCTGGATCAACATACTTTTCAAAGTAGCTTACAGTTTCGTAATCGATAACTACTTTAGCTGGTAGATACATGTCTCCAGGGCCATTATATGGACCGCCAAAATACATCAGCAATTGTCCTTCTTTATTGAAAATCTGAACATTGTTAAAACCAGCATCCACTGCATACAGGTTAAGTTCACGATCAACAGCAATACCCTTTGGCCGTACAAATTGACCCAATCCTCTTCCGTAACTTCCAATAGAATTAAGGTATTTCCCTTTCATGCTGAATATCTTTACCCGGGAGTCGCCAAAATCAGTAATGTAAATTTTGCCATCTGCTACACAAATGTTCAATGGATTGAATAGCCAGTCAACATCACCCTCAACTGCGTCCTCAGGTAATGTAGACAGCAACCGCCGGCTTGTTTTATCGTAGATATTTATTCGATTATTCTTAGGATCGGTTATCAGTATTGTATCACCAAATACCACCACATCAGCCGGTTTGAAGTTTTCGTCACCGCCAATTTCACCTTTATATTCCAGCAATTCATTAAAAATAACCACTTGCCTCCGTACCACATCAGATACATAGAGGTCACCACCTTCATCAATAAAGCAGTTAATAGGTAAACTTAATTTTCCCCTTCCTTCAGGGATAAAATATTCAAACGTTTTCTTATCCAGGTCAGAAATTTCTAATCCGGCAACACCTGCATCCGCTATAAATAATTTATTTTCATGAATGGCAAGCCCATAAGGTTTAATGAAAGGGAGTGCATTTTCCTCACCTGCCACAAAAGTCTTGAATTTTTTCTGCCTTCCGGTAAAATCAAGAGAATTGCCATATCGTTTAAGAAACTGTATTCGTGCTGTATCAGGCGGTGAAGGATAAAAAACAGTTATACTGCTTTCAGAGGGGTAAAGGTGTTTAGAGCAAGAGGTCAGAACAGCAATTAGCAAAGAAAAAAGAAAAACTGAAATATTGTATCTTTGAGCCATTGATGTAAAAAGTTAGGGTAAAAGAAAAAGGGCGGTTGCCCGCCCTTCAAATATAATTCTTTTCAGGTTACCAAATTTATTTGTTATGGCAGGTAAGGCACAGAGCACTACCTGCATTGTCTATTTTAAGTAATGAAGGTAATCCTTCAGAATCGTGAACATCGTGACAGGAAGCACATTCAAGACTACCTGCATTAAGAAGGTCGTCATCAATTGTACCTCCACCAGGCATACCAGAAAGTTGTATAGTAGGATCATATAAGCCACCATCATTAGTAGCAAGAGTAGCATCATAAGTAAATGAAATGGGATGATCATTTGATAAATCACCTACACCTAGAGTAACATCTCCAATAGGATTGGCAACATAATTAGTTCCACCAGTTGCTCCTCCAAAATCCTCAAGCGCAATAGTACCATCGTGACAGCTCAAGCATAATAAGGAAGTTCCGCTGGGTGCACCTGCGGTTGCTGTCATTGTTCCAGAAGTGTAGGGAGTAAACGTTGCAGCTGTTTCCAATCTGTTCCATAATACAGCTCCAGATACTGGAGTAGCATTGTGTGGAGTATGGCATACTATACAAATTTGGTCCCCTATACTTGTATTCCAGGTTGCTCCACTAAAATCATGAGCAGAACCAGCAATGTTTTGCCCAAAACCAACAGTTGCAAAGGCAGCAACAAAAAGAAGGGTGAAAAGAAGTCTTAAATTTTTCATAGCTAAAAGGGTTTTAGTTAATGTATTTGTTTTTGTGATTTCTATAACAATAATATGAGTACGCAACGCAATAAATATGCCGCTGTAAGTAAATGCCTGCAAAACAGGAGCATGTAGAAATATTGTGAATTTTAGCACAATTTGAGTTGTTTGATATCGATTCATTAAGGATTCTAATAATATATACATGCATTCATCGATAAAAACATGGACATTTGTCGATGATAAAATATTTGAATTTTGCAAGATATTGATAATCAGCAATGTTGAGAAACATATTTATCTGAGTGCTTGAATATGGGTTGATGACTTGATTTCTGTGAAATAACAAGATTACTGGGGGAAATAACCCAAGTCAGGTGGGGGATATACCCCACATCCTGACTAATTTTGAGCTGCTGAAATATGGATTTACAGCTTGTGTTTCTTCTTCTTGTACCGAAGGGTATCACGTGAGATATCCAGCAATTGGGATGCTTTTGTCTGGTTGAAGCCGGCCATCTCAAGCGCCTGTTGGATGACTTGTTTTTCCAGTTCCTCAAGGGAAATTCCTTCTTCGGGAAACTCAATAAGATAACCCGAATGAGTGGGACTGACTCTGGCCTGCCGATTTAATTCTCCAGGCAGACTGCTGGCCTGAAGCTCATTGCCAGTTTCAAGAATGACTGCCCTTTCGATTACATTACGCAGTTCCCGAACATTACCCGGCCAGTAACAATGGTCAAGAAGTTTTTTGACTTCCGGATGGATAGAGTTTATATTCTTATTGAAAATATCATTGAAATATGATATAAAGTAGTCAACCAGGAGAGGAATATCCTCCTTGCGCTGACAGAGGCGGGGAATATCGATCTGGAATACCTGCAGGCGGTAATACAGATCACCACGGAAGGATTTATTCTTAATGGACTCTGTTAGGTTCTGGTTGGTGGCTGCAATAATTCTGACATCAACAGAGATTTCTTTGGTACCTCCCAGGTGCATAATAACACGGTTCTCGAGAACACCAAGAAGTTTAACCTGGGTGGCCGGGCTGAGTTCACCAATTTCATCCAGGAAAACGGTCCCGCCATCCGCGATCTCAAACAAACCCTTTTTAAGATTTTTTGCATCTGTAAAGGCACCCTTTTCATGACCGAATAACTCACTTTCAAGAAGGGTGTCCGGCAGGGAGGAACAATTGATAGTGACAAAGGGATTCCCCTTACGTTTGCTTTCATTGTGAATGGCACGGGCAAAAAGGTCCTTCCCGGTCCCGCTGTCACCCAACAGTAATATTGTTGTGGCATCGGTCTGAGCAATTTTCTTTGAAACCTGGATAAGTTGCTTCATGATCGCCGACTGGTGGATAATATGGTCGAAAGTGATTTCGTCCTTCTGGTGCCGGTGCAAACCATTTATATCTTTCTGAATATTGAATTTTTCAATTATCTCATCGATGATTGGATATATATCCTGGAATGTGAATGGTTTCCGGATATAAT
>JBDLIU010000485.1:0-3236 GCA_039714715.1 Bacteroidota bacterium | reverse complement strand
TGGTGTACTGTACTTCTGGTGTTTGTGTGGACATATTCGCCTCCTTTTTACTGTTTTTAAATGAAGCTGGTAGCCCTATTTCTTATGCCATTTTCGATTATGGAAGTAATATATGGAAATTGGAAAGGCTAAAAACAGGTCGAAAATGAGGCCAAGTGAGGTTCAGCTATGGAGACGCAGTTTCAGGTCAGAGGTAAGTTGGGTGCAATGAGAATTGTATATATGAACTGCATTAAAGGGTCAAGAAATTGATGACTTTGCATTGTAGATACTTGGAGACAAGTTCAGTTATCAAGCTTGATGCAAATCTTAACGATACCATTTGGTCATGCCCACGGTATCACATGAGACCCTATCAATGCAAGATTTGGTCGGTGGTGGTAATAATAGCAGACCGGTAGTTTATCGGAGCCTTGATAACTACCAGCTACCTGTAACGTTGAGCTCAGGAGCGCCGTTTACGGTAACTCATTTAAGATTCTTCCTTCTGGGTTTTTGCATAAGCGTTGGGTAAGGTTAGGGCCTATTCCTATTTTTATGCTGAGAGTTCCTCTTTCAATAGTTCTATAACATGTTTAATTTCCGCTTTTCGTAAATTGTCTTTGCTGGCTTTATAGGCTGGCAAGTTCAGATTCATCAGTTTTGTAGCTGCTGTTTCCACTTGAGCTTTTAGGCTATCGACATCTTGAGCAACCGTATCAAGAATACCTCGTTCAAAAGCCTCCGTTGGGTTGTACGCCCTTGCATGAAGTAGAGCCTGGTTGTGCCAGCGAGAAGGGATAGCGGATCTGGCGATCAAAAACATCCAGCAAGGAAGCGTAATTCCTATCGCTGTTTCATTCATTTGAATACGGAAAGGTCCATCAAGGGAAATCCGGTAATCGCATGCAAAGGTTAGCATAGCACCACCTGCAACCGCGTGACCGGTTGCTGCAGCAATTGTTGGTATCGGAAAAGAGAATACACGAAGCATGGTGCGGGCAAATTTTATGGCAAAATCATTCATCTCTCTGTGTGAAAGTGTAGACAACAATTTCAAGTCAAGTCCTCCCGAAAAGAAACCGGGGCGACCTGTAATGACCAGCACCTTCGCTCGATCATTCTCGGCCTGATCCATGCTATTTTTCATCTCTTTAAAAAAGTCCCAGTTCATTGCGTTGGCTTTTCCGTCATCCATCATGATCTGGGCAACCTCATTTTCAATGCTATAAAAAATCTTTTCCATATTTCCTCCTTTAGAGCATTGCAAATATGGTATTTAGAAACAATTATCAATTCATCAAATTTATATGTCTTGTTCTATTTCGTACCTGATTACCCATTATTTTCGATCTTCTATTTTGAGCTCTATGTCGATATGCCCCCAGCCACCGCATTGAACGCCGACATCAAAACATCCCACCCTGTTAAGTCGCATTTCGTTTGGATCTATCCCTGCATAAAACAATTCATTGGCCGTATGTATTGGTCCAGACAGGGCACTTAAAGCATATATACATACACGCTTTGGATTCAAATTAGTCAGAAGATTTCCAGCACCATCAAAATAAAATCTGTCTCCCACTTGATGCTGGCTATTGCATCCATGTGATGCCACGACCTCTGCAATAATTGTTTTATTCATTAAGTCTGGTGCTTTTGAAACAATGTCTGCATTTTTTGGATTGTTGCGAAATAATTCGAGTTCCTCATCAGTATACCCAAGATGTTGCTGAATAAATTTCCAAGTATTTTCTTCAACTTTCATCTATACCTCCTTTTTTTAGATAGAATATCATTTCGATTCTATGGGTTATTAGATTTTAATTGTGTGGGAAGATTGAAAATCTGGTCAGGTATAAATTCTGAGATTCAGTATCAGATCAGATTAGGTTTAGGCGTATTGTAATATTAATATATGATTTGGAAGCATGGGTCAAGTGGTCAGCGGGTTCTATGGCCGTTGCTTTAGGATAACAAAATAAAATATCGGTAGGCTAAAGATACATGGAGACTATCTTAGCAACCGGAATTAATAGAATTATTGCCGATATGCTTTGGACATCCCCATGTGCAATTTCAAGAGAAGGGTTAGGTTAGTGATTTGCTAATGGAGAACACATTTTTACATGGTGCTTCTTCAATCGAGCAATCATGAATTGATTGGGCTAATGTTAGGCAAAGATCAATCAACTCATCTTTAGATAACTTGTCCAATGGTTTTCCACGGTATCCAATATCTGAACAAATCAGCTTTCTTTTATTAACATCCTGGGACATTTTTAAAGCTCCGTTAATATGATGGCTTCCATATTGTCAATTAATTGTATTTCACAGTGTGGGAGATTGTTCAATGGATATAAAGATTGTGGTTGTAATATTTCTACACAGTTTCATGTAAGCCCGAGCCTGCGATAGATGGAGACAATGAACGGTTTCTCTGTCCCATAAAAACCTGCGATTGTTTAGCATATCGGGCCACGGAATACCCTTATATGCTGGTACAGATACCATTTTTATTACAATTTTGCAAAAAAGGGAGAATCGCTTTGATCGACTCTCCCTTTGATAACTTGAAAATGCAGGTGGGCTATAATTTATGTCGGCGGTGATACTCTAAAAAACCTGTAACTATCAGGAATCTTACATAAGTTGGAGGCATCACAGAAAAAAGCAGGACCATTTCAGGTCCTGCTCATTTTCTTATAAACAGTTTGAAATATGCTTTATTGGCTTGATGCTCTGCGCCGATCTATCCCAGACCTTCTTTCTCCTGTTAATCTCCTTTCAGGGACATATTTGGTATATGAAAATTGACGCCTATTAATGTCAAATCGCCTATCTCCACTAATTGTGCGATCTACACACACCCTCCTATCTATTCCGCCCCTTCTTTCATCATCTGATCGTCGTTCTGGGCCGCTGTATGGCGTAATAAACTTCGATCTTCTATCAGCCCCTAAACGACGACCACCCTTGCCGGACATCGTGTCGGAAGGCATTATGTGTGCCCCTTACTTTTTCAGGAGTCTTTTTCGGCCAAGTACTGCTATTCCGAAAAGGCCGGTGCCGAGGAGGAGCATAGTTGCTGGTTCAGGAACTGAAACACTAACATTATCAACTCCTCTGAGCCCAGGAGCGGGATCAGGTCCATCAACGTAGACGATCTCCTGGGTTAGAGCATGCTTGAACATATATTCAATTTCCGGCTGCAAAGAGCGGGTTCTGATTAGATCGAGTCTCTCTAGATAGATGAG
>JBDLIU010000484.1:0-3239 GCA_039714715.1 Bacteroidota bacterium | reverse complement strand
GGTTTAAAAACAGGTGACCATGATGATACTTTGGCATGGAACCTGCTATAGAATAATAAAATAGTATATATAAATGTAGCACTACTTCACATAGCATTTTTGGTATCACCACTTCACATAAAACTTCTGGTAGCATCCATCCTCATAGTTCCACCATCAGCACCACATAACACAGCACTTCTGGCGGCACCAACTCACATAGCACTACACATCAGCTCTATTTCGGTTCTTTGTGCTTCAATACTGGTTCAGGGATTGGGTATGGAGTGAGAAGGTAGGATGGAAGAGGAAGGATTGGTACTGGTGTTGGGATGAATACTGCTGTTATCTATACTACAATTATTACTATAACTATTTAAAGAAGAGATGTGGAAACGATTAATTTGGAATTACCAGGTGCGTGTTAGTTGATGAAATGGCGGGATGATAGAAGTCTGGGCACTGGGCACTATAGCCAGAAGTCAACTGTCAATTTTTTATATTATAAACCTGAATAGGATTCGAGAATTCATATTCCCCTTTACTACAAGTAAAGTTGAATATGCAGGATTCCAGCTTTTATATTATAAACTTGAATTTCAATTTGATTTTCAGTAATAAACTGGATAGTGCAGTAATATAAATAAAATGAAAGAATAAAATATAATATATGGACAATGTTTCCTTTTTATTGGATTAAATATGATAATAGATGGAAAATAATGGCATCTATTTAAGCAATATCATGGAAAAACGTCCACTTATTAACACTGTTATGCCACTTAAAATATGAGCGATTGGTTTGAAAAGGAACAGTTGCACTTTGCAGCAGATGAAGGCGACCTCGATAAGGTAAAGGCACTTATTAAGGAAGGCTATGATGTAAATGCATTTGATGAAGGAATGGATTTTACACCACTACATTATGCTGTGAGGGCTGAAAATATAAAGGTTTCGGAATACCTTCTTTCAGCAGGTGCGAACATAAATGCACATAAACCAGAAAAAGCAGGTGAAACACCATTGGGTGATGTAGCAGCAACTTGTTCGTACGAAATGGCGGAGTTCTTAATCAACTCAGGTGCAAATCCAACAATACCAGCTTGGATGCAAATTACAGCATTAGACAGGGCGAAAGAGAGAAAAAAGGAAGAAGGACAGCGAGTTTATAATTTACTTCTACAAGCAGCTAAGAATAAATTCAATCATGTGGCATAACAAGTCAGTCAACCAGACCAAAAACGCGTCGCTTCGCTCTGCGTTTTCGGCAGGTTACTTTCAACGTTAGGAGAATAAAAAAGTGGTACCTGAATACTGGCTCAATTTTATAGCCTCAAATCAGTTAGTAGGTAAAGACTTTGAAATTGATGAGGAATCTGACTTATCAGAATTAGGTGCAGATTTAAAAATAATGTCCAAAGAACAATCAATCGATGAATCAACAAATTGTTCGCCTGGAATTTGGGTTTCAAAAAGTGGCTATATACCAGTTGGGATGTGTTTATCCGGCAGTGGTGATTATTATTATCTAAATGTAAATGATGGCAAAGCAGGTCCATTATACCGTATTTACCATGATGATGTTGACGAATCAGGTTTTGATGATAAAGCAATAGACAAAGTCCTTGAAAACTATGAACAGTTGTTATCTCATCAAAGCTCCTAACCAGGCTTTTACAGCGGAGCGCAAAAAGCCGCGCCCGCTGAAAAGCGACGTTCAAGCTTATACAAACTAAAGTTTAATTTAATCTTTTTTCCTCTCTTTTTTATGGAGTAAAAAAATTAATCGTTATAAGCTGTCCTTCACCGTTTGCACACCCTCTTGAGTAAGGCAATGCCCCCAACCTGGCCCAGGATTACGAATCATCACTCCCCTGTTTCTTAGTCTGGTTAATGAGGTTGCCACGGCTGCACTTGCACTTAAATATCTTTTCATGCCGATCTGATTACGGTTAAACTTAATTCCCCCACTATACACCTGTTTAAATCCATATCGCTTGATTAAAATTTCTGAGTTAGAAATTTGATGTTTTTTGTATGTCTCCCGAAGGATGAACCTTTGTAAATCTGAAAGACCTTTGCCCATTTCATCTCCTTTTTTTGCTTTACAGCAAGAATAACGGTTAATTTTCATACATTGCTACACGTGCGTAAGAATCTCATTACTTTTATATAGAATTCGGTTGCCACGGCCTTAGATAATGCAAAGGGCAATTAACAGCAGTACAGTATTTAACCTCTTGTTTTTGATAACAGCAGCAATCAAAACACTTGCCATTTATCGCAGCTCTTAAACTTTTGGGATTTTGCAGGGCTTTTTCAATCGGGTCTAATATTTTTACCTTTCCAAGTTTTAATTTTTGCCGATACTCTTCTGCACCTTGCTTTAATTTCAAATTTATGGTCATTTTCCCCTTACTCCTGCAATAAAATATTTTAATTCAACTCTTTCTAGTACTGACACCCCTATGAAAAGGCTCAAACTTTTTTTATCAGGCAGAAACTTGCTTTTTCCCCTTTTTTGGGGTTCTGGCATAATTTAATTTTCCATCATTGCTTTTTAATCTCTTACAATTGCCACTTTGGCTTTCAATATTCTGGCTCAATCATCCCCTGGTCAAGCTAAGGGGTATATGGTTATCTATAGAATACTGTAGAGTAGTGCAGTTGAAGATTTAACATCCTAAAATCAGGCAACAGCTTTATTAGCAAGTGTTTTGTCCAAAAAGGTCAAATTAACTTCATCTGCAATAGCGTACAGTTCAAAGCTCTTGAACTGCAGTAGTCTGCAGAGCTTCAACTGCAAAGGTCTACAGCGAGGATTGTTTTTTGACTTGTAAAATCCTCTACCTTCCCTCTGGTCTTTTGACCTTGTTTTTTTTACAAAAGCATAAGTTCCATATTTTTTCCAGCGTTCAGAAATTGCATAAAGGCTGACATCTCCCTTGCGACCTCCTGATCCTGGATGATTTAAATTTATCAATCCTAAACCTATAAGCTCATCAATACAATTTCGGAATGTCCCAACACTTATTCCAAGTCTCTTTTGGGCTTCCTGATATGTAAAAACAATTTCCCCATTATTTATGATTTTATACTGCCCAGTATATCTATCCTTTTTGACCTTACGTTTCATTAAGAAACAAAAATAAACGCGAAAGCTATTTGGTCTTTTAATAGATTCGAAAGCGTATGAATTCAGGAGTTTTTTCTCAACTACAATTGATTTTGATGCCATGATATAACCTATGCTGTGATTT
>JBDLIU010000483.1:0-3245 GCA_039714715.1 Bacteroidota bacterium | reverse complement strand
AAAATTGGATGGAAAAAACCAATGATCCTTCTTTAGTTGATTTTAATAAATACGTAAAGACATGTTTAGATAATTAATTAGAAGGGATATTCGCAAAATAGCTCATTTTCATAAAGATCCGGTAAGAAAGATGATTCTCTTGCCGGATCTTTCTTGTTTCTTCGTTGGGTTCTTTGGTATTTCGCCAATATGTACTTGATTTTCCCAATAGTACACATTTTTTTAATAGATGGACAATGTTACCTTTGCTTCAATGGCAAAATGAAAATGTCAGAGAAAAACCGAGATACCGATCGACAACTTGTGGAGTCTCTGAAAAAGGGTGATTTATATGCATTTGATCAACTCTTTACAAAATACAGTAAGAAACTCTACTATTTTGCAAACGGTTATCTCAATTCTAAGGAAGATGCTGAAGGCCTTGTCCAGGAAGTTTTCCTGAAAATCTGGAAAAAAAGGAAAGATCTGAAAGAACATCTTTCATTCAATGCATTCATATATACAGTTACATTTAATACCATACGGATATATTTCCGGGCAAAGTCACGTGAAGCTAAACACCTTGAAAAATATCTTGAAGATTTTCGTAAAACAGACAATAAAACCGTACTGGACATCGAGTACAACAGCCTTCTTGAATTAGCCGACAAAGCAATCGATAAATTGCCTGAAAAACGGAAAAGAATCTTCTTGTTAAGCCGGCACGAAGGTCTCACTAATGAAGAGATTGCCAGCCGCTTACAGATTTCTAAAAAAACAGTTGAAAACCAAATGACCCAGGCTTTAAAATTCTTAAGGGAACACTTGGGACAGGAGACCATGCTCTCCATCCTGTTTTATTACCTGTTTATATTCTGACCTGATCAAGTATCCTCCTAAGCTCAGAGACAATTTACATTATCATTAATATTTGAAATTATTTCTGCTTTATCAATAGGGGTAAAATCCTTGACCGGCATATTAATATATAGAGACACACAGTTGCACAACAGATAATATTTATTGGTTGATAGTTTAGTTTTAGGTGTGTAGTTTAGTTTAGTTTTGAAGTGTTTGCAAAAGTGCTTCGCCTGGTTTTCACTGAAGCGCTTTTGCTTACATTTATGTTAAAAGTCAGAAATGAAAAAGAACAACAAAATGCCTGAGGTTGATATTGAATTACTCAGGAAATTTTTTCAAAAGAGATGTGACCAGGGAGAGAAGGAGTTGATCAGAAGCTGGTTTTCAGATTTAAGATATGAGGGTAAGCTAAAAAACCTCGTCGGAGAACACTGGGAGGAAATTGCGTTGGAATCTCCCGATTATGACCTTGATACAGATCGCCTCCTTGATAAGCTTCACCACGAAATACATTTAGACGCTTATAAAAAATCACTCAACGTGCCATTCTATAGCAAGGTCTATCGTCAACTTTCCAGAATAGCCGCTATTCTGCTTTTGCCCTTGTTGGTGATAAGCAGCTTGTATTTCCTGTCTGGCGGACGGTTTGTTGCAAAGGGAGAAAAGAGCATTTATGCAGAGATACATTCCCCACTTGCTGCAAGAACCCGGTTTGAACTTCCCGATGGTTCTACAGGGTGGTTAAATTCGGGCAGCTCCCTGAAATTCCCGGTAAAGTTTTCCGGTACGCAACGAAAAGTAGAGTTATCCGGAGAGGGTTTCTTCGACGTGGCTACAGATTCTAACAGGCCCTTTGTTGTCAATGCCTCTGATATTAATGTGATGGCTTTAGGCACCAGGTTTAATGTGTTGGCTTATCCGGATGATGAAGCCTTCGAAGTCACTCTTGAGTCGGGAAAAGTGGTGGTTGAGAAAACCAGGGAACATGGAGAACCCGTGAAACTGGCGGAATTAAAGCCAGATCATCAATTGGCTATTTCAACTATAACAGGCAATGTAAATGTCAAGAAGGTTATGCCTGCAAAATATACCTCCTGGAAAGAAGGAAAATTGGTATTCAGGAACGATCCCATGTACAATGTAGTTAAAAGGATCAGCAGATGGTATAATGTAGAGATTAATTTGAAAGACAAAGAGATGGAAAGCTACACTTTCAGAGCCACCTTTGAGAATGAAGCTTTCAGTGAAGTATTGAAATTGCTAAAAGCAAGTTCACCTATTGATTATGTTGAACATGAAAGAGAAATGCTGAGTGATGGAACATTTACCAAAAGGAGAGTAACCCTCTTCCTCAAGCCTGGAAAAAAATAGATCCAAATATACCTGATGTTAAACCTAAAACAATTGCCTTTGCGAAAAACTACGAATTAAAAAAAAAGCAGGAAAGCGTTGGAGCGCTCTCCTGCCGATTTAGCAGGTAGTCATTATTGAATTTTCTTCTCCAAGAAAAAACTAGTTAACCCACTAAACATTACAAAATTATGAAAAAAAAATGGAAATGTTCAGAAGTACTTCTTAACGTCTTTTGGCACTCAAAAATTTTCCTGATTATGAGAATTACACTATTTCTATTACTATTCGGAGTAATTCAGGTGATGGCGAAAACTTCCTACTCGCAAACCACCAGGCTTACATTGAATCTCCAGGATGTATCGATCGAACAGGTTCTGGATGAAATTGAAAACCAGAGTGAATTCTATTTCCTGTCTAACCAGAAACTGGTTGACACCGAAAGGAAGATCAATGTGCGAATGTCCGATATGAAAATCGGGGAGGTACTTGACCAGATATTCTCTAAAACCAATACCGATTATGTGGTGATGGACCGGCAAATAGTATTGACTCCAAGAGAATACCTTGCTGAAGTAAAAGCAACTCTTCAGCCACGAACCATTACCGGTATAGTAAGCGATCAGGATGGGGTACCTTTAATAGGTGTCTCCATAACTGTTAAAGGAACTGTGACAGGGACCATCTCAGATGCAGAAGGGAAATATTCCCTGTCCGATATTCCTGACAATGCCACCCTTGTGTTTTCATTTATTGGAATGTTAACCCAGGAAATAAACATAAGCAACCAAACTTCAATTAATGTCACCATGGAAGCGGATGCCATTGGTTTGGAAGAACTCGTAGTGATTGGCTATGGAACAGTGAAAAAAAGTGATTTGACCGGGTCGGTCAGTTCAATACGAGGGGATAAATTAAATTCCGATTCACAAGCATCGGTTGACCAAATCATCCAAGGAAGAATTCCAGGTGTACAAGTTACGCAATCCAGTGCCGAACCAGGCGGAGGCTTTTCTATTCGGATACGGGGAACGAATTCCATCACTGCTGGAAAC
>JBDLIU010000482.1:0-3250 GCA_039714715.1 Bacteroidota bacterium | reverse complement strand
GATTATGAGAAGTTTATATGCCTCTCTCCAATTTTATTATCCAGACCTATTTTAATGGATAACCAGGCCACCCAGTTTCTTGATCCGGAATCAGATGAGTTTTCTGATAAGCTATATGATAATGTAATGCAGCATGTAGAGGATCAGAAAATATTTGATTCAGAGCAATTATCAACTTTTAACCAGTTCCAGATTGTTCCTGACAAAGATTATCTTGCCAAGATATATAACAGTAACAAGAAGTTTTCGCGGATATATCCTACCTATGACCAGGACATAAAATTTGACGTTCGCGGGTATACATTTCCTTTCTATTTTTATGCGGCTCCGGAACTGAAAGAAATTATTTTCATTGATGGTTTAGGGGCATTGAACCATAAAGGATTTGGCATGATTGATCTGGCCAATGAAGATCCTAACGAAAGGGTGGAACCATACCCTATTCCGGGAATGCAGGATTAATAACTGTTGTATATAAAAGTATAATATCCAATCAATAGGTCAGCATTTAGCTCTTGTGAGAAGTAGTAAACGAGGATGTCGTATGTATTCTTTGTTTCACGCTTATTCCCTTCAATGTCATTTTCTCGTTTTTTGGAATCCACCACGTACTGATAGTCATAGATTCCCTGTTTCAACAGATAGGCACCTTCATACCTGTTTGTAGCCGGATTATATTTAAGCCTTGTAGTCCCATTTTTTATCCAATTGGTAAACTTTCCGGAAACGTAAACATTATCTCCCAGCTCCTCCGATTCAAGGGAGAAATTTACCATGGCGTAGTCATTTTCTATCCTGGCTATTTTTCTTTCAAGGTTCTCAATCCTGTATTGTCCTTTCATATTCCGTTCAATACTATATGCCAGCCCAGCCCTGGGTTTATCGGTTTCAACATTAGCAAGCACCCTGTCTTTTCCAAACTTCACTTTTTCAATGTGGAATCCAAAGTATTTTAAAGACCTGATATCAAAATAACGGAATTCATTGCCTGCCAGAAAGGCAGTTTTATCAGAATAATGGCTGTATTGAAGCACGTTCTGCAATTCCTTTACGTAGGTGGGCTTAATATTGATTTTAGCATTATCCCAACGCTGATTTTGCCTGATGGTAACATTTACCCGTTCCATTGGGTTTAGTAATTCAGTACTGCTATAATCGATATTAAAGTGCAAATGTTGTTTATCAACAGCATGAGGTGAACTGTTAATGATGTCATTCTTTGGAGGAAAGGTAACTCTCTGTTCATAGACCATAAATCGCTTAGTGATTACAACATCATCAAGGTCACTGCCAGCATAAACTACCAGCAGGTAATTCCCGCTAATCGTTGGTTTGGGTACTTTGAATTTATAGTGTACATAGGGTGTTATTGTTCCGAAAGAATATTCAAGGTCATTTATGTCATATTCATTATAATCAGCAAGATATTGTAATGGCGATAACCCCGAGGGTGACCAATCGGAATTACAGTGAATAATTTTTACTTTATACGAATAAGCATCAGCATAGAGCTCATCAAACTCTAAAACCAGCGGTATAGATCCTTTAAGGCTGATGACATCACTAGTATAATTGCTGGAATTACGAACAGATACTTCCGGATAAAGCTGTACAGTCCTAAAATAATCGTCATAAATTTTATCTTCATAAACAAAGTCACCTTTGTCTTGCGAAAAGGATAAATAGTTAGCGAGCAGTAAAAAAAGAGTGATATATGGCTTCATTTTTGCTGTAGAATTAGTGCTAAACCGAAATAAATTTTTACATATTAAATATAAACATGCAATATGAAAAAATTTATAATGAGGTTCCCTCTGGCAATTGAAAATTATCATTTTTCAGAGGAATTTGTGTAAATTATACTGTGATTCCAACCAATTGATATTAATTGGTGTCTAAATGATTGAACAAGGTTAAAGGATGCCGGCAAACCTTTACGAAAGTAATTTGATTCAGAGGTGCTGCGATGGAGATCGTACAGCATACCGTGAGCTATATGACTATACGGCAGGAGAGCTATTAGCCATTGCGATACGCTATATGAGATCAAAGCAGGAGGCTGAGGATGTATTACAGGAAGCATATATTAAGATATTCAAAAACCTTGCCTCTTTTAATAGGCAGGCATCTGTTAAAACCTGGATGATCAGGATAGTAATCAATACATCGCTTAACACCTTAAGAAAGGACCAGCATGTTAGTAGCTGGGATCTGTCTATTGTTGAAGACAAAGAATTTAATGAGTTACCCCTGGATCAATTCGAGTATAGTGAACTTTTAGGATTTATTCACCAATTGCCGGTTGGTTGTAAATCAGTATTTAACCTTTATGCGATCGAAGGATATAACCATAAAGAAATAGCTGGTATGCTGGAAATCAGTGAAGGTACATCGAAAAGCCAATACCATAGGGCTAAGATGTTATTGCAGGAGATGATTATTAGTTCGGAAGAAAAACTTAAGACTAAGGTTATATGAGTGGAAAGTATGAAAAACAGTGGAAGGACGCGATGAGCGGGGCATCTGTTGAGCCTTCAGAGAACCTGTGGGGCAACATTGCTGCCAATATGGATGCCGAGAGAGGCAGAAATAACTGGTTAACTATTTTACTAATTGCTGCCACAGTTACTGTAGCCTTTGCCTTTCCCTTAACTGTGGGCAACTCATCATTCGAAGCCCGACCGGATGAATATAATGAATTAGTTCAATCAAGTATTGATGATAATACAACAGTTGATAATGCCAGTATTGAGGATCAGAACACAATTGATAAATCTATTACTGATGAAACTGAATTTGTAGCCAACCAGTCAGATAAGGAGAACTTATTAGCCCAAAACAATACCGAAATAAGTGATACTGATCAGGATATCAGGATAATAACAAGCAATGATAAGGAATTGACAGAGCGTACAGCTGAATTAAATACTAACTCGATTGCAGTTACCGGTTCTAATGACATTAGCGTATTAGCAGCAGACCCTTATGGCCTTGGTTTAGACGATTCTGGTGTATTATATGCATTGGAACCAGATGCACTGGAAAATCACTACCTGTTACCTTTTTATCTCTCTCAACCTCACGAGATGGAAAGAGAGCTATTGGCATCCTTGAATATGGGTAGAGGTAGTGCTTCCGGTGCTGGGGGATCTTCGGGAATAGGTAATTTATTTGCATCAGATCGCTATGAAGCTTTAGCTGATTTCGGTTCTAATAAAATTTCTACAGATGATCGATATGAAAATAAAGG
>JBDLIU010000481.1:0-3272 GCA_039714715.1 Bacteroidota bacterium | reverse complement strand
TTTTGCTGTACTATCGTATTGATCTTTTTGAAAGGATAAATGCCCACGATAACATTGATTTTACTTTCATTCATGGAAGAGATTTTAAGGATAGCAAATTTGTTAATTACAAGGGTGATATAAATTTCAAACGTAAAAAGCTCAGAACCCTTCAGTATGGGATTGAGGAGAGTGCAAAGTACTTGGTTTACTGGCCTTCCCTCTTCTTTCATCTGGTTAAGATCAGACCAGATGTGATTGTATTTGAGGGAGAATCAAACATATTAAACAATACAGCGGTATACCTGTATTCTCTGCTTTTCAATAAAAAGATTATTTGGTGGAGTTTGGGATTGATTCCCGGATTCAAAGTAACCAAATGGCAAAAGTTTTACAAACCATTCATGCTGATGCTACTGAAGCGTGCAAAGTATGTGATTGGCTACTCTGAATACACCAAGAATTATTATTCCCAATATATTAGCAGGGATAAAATACTTGTTGCCAATAATTGTCTTGACAATGAAAAGATCGACAAAGAGATTTTGAAATACAGGGAAGATTCCGTGCAACTTAAAAGGGAGTTGAATTTTGATGATAAATTTGTAATCATATATGTGGGTGCACTTATTAAGCGTAAAAAAGTTGATCGCCTGATAAAATCGTACCAGGCCATAAAAAAGGACCATCCCGAATGTGCAATGGTACTTATTGGAGGAGGAGCCATTGAGGATGAAATCAAGGATTATGTGGCCTCAAATAATATAAGGGATATTCATTTTGCCGGAAAGATTTTTGAGGGAATTAGTAAATATTTCCTTATGGCAGACCTGTTTGTTTTACCAGGTCTAGGTGGACTATCCATTTTTGAAGCCATGGTTCACAGTCTGCCTGTGATTTCGGCAAGTGCTGACGGAACAGAAGTGGATTTAATCCAGGAAGGCCAAAATGGCTATATTTTAAAAACTGATTCAGTTGATGAGTTAACTGAATTATTGTACAAGTTTTTAAATGACAAAGAAATGGCATCATCTTTCGGAAAAGCCTCCAGGGAAATCGTTGAGAATAAGATCAATATTGAAAAAACGGTTGGTACGTTTATATATGGGATTGAAAACAGCCTGAATAAATAATATGAGCATTAAGAAAAAGAAGCTCCTTGCTGTTTCTTCCTCAGGTGGACACTGGATACAATTGTTAAGGTTAAGACCCACATTTATTGATTGTGAAGTAGTGTATGCTTCCACAAGTAAGGGTAACGCCACTGAGGTTGATGGATTTGAATTCCATCATATTGTGAATGCAACCCGGAAATCGCCCTGGAATTTTTTCATCATGTTTTTTCAACTTCTCCGGGTTGTAGGTAGAGTAAAACCTGATATTATTATTACAACAGGCTCAGCCCCCGGATTAATGACCCTGGCTGTTGGAAAACTTTTCAACACCAGAAACGTATGGATAGACAGCATTGCCAATGTCCAGGAAATGTCAACAAGTGGTAAGAAAGCCCGGCTTTTTGCAGATCTATATCTTACCCAATGGGAAGATCTTGCAAAGCCTGATGGACCACTCTACAAAGGATCAATATTATGAAAATATTTTTGGTGGTCGGCTCTCTTTTCCCCTTCGACCGTTTGGTCAAAGAGATTGATCAATGGGCTGCCCTGCAAGAGAATATCAATGTTATTGGACAGATCGGTTATGGAAAGTATAAACCTGAAAGCATACAAGCCGTCCCATTGTTAGAGGCAGGTGAATTCAACAGGATATTCAGTGAATCAGATCTGATTATTACCCATGCAGGGATGGGAATTATCTTAAAATCTCTCGTAGTTGGAAAACCGATTGTTGTATTACCCAGAAAACTTCAATTAAAGGAGGTTAATACCGATCATCAAATGGCAACTGCTAAAGCACTTGATAAAATGAACTATATTCACGTTGCATGGGATAACGAAGAGTTATTGGAGTATTTGAAAGAGCCTGCAGCAATCGCCTCCAAAATAACAATCGGTGAATATGCATCAGAAACATTTATTGAAAATCTACGACAATTTATTAGCGACAATTAATAATGATCTACTACTCAAAAATAGCATTAAGAAATGATTAAATCCGGTGTAATAGGACTTGGCAAAATGGGCCTCTCGCATTGTGCAATCGTCAATGCAAATCCCAATGTTGAACTTGTTGCTATTTGCGACACATCCTCATTTGTTCTTGAAGCATTTAAGAAATTTTCGAAGATTCTTTGCTTTACAGACTATAAGAAAATGCTCCAGGAAGTAGAACTGGACGCTGTGATTGTAGCAACTCCCACAAAGTTTCATCATGAGATCGTATTGGAATCCCTAAAAAAGAGTTTGCATGTATTCTGCGAAAAACCGTTTAGTTTAAATCCAGAGCAGGGCCAGGAGATGGTGAACGAAGCCAACAACAAAGGCATAATAAATCAGGTTGGTTTTCATAACCGTTTTCTGGGAACATTTCAGGAATTGAAACGATTGGTGGACACTGAAATTTTAGGAGAAATTTATCATTTTGCCGGAGAAGCATATGGTCCTGTTGTTGTGAAAGAAAAGACCGGAAGCTGGCGTTCCAAAAAAGAGGAAGGAGGAGGATGTTTATATGATTATGCATCCCATGTACTGGATCTTATACATTTTACACTTGGGAAAACAGATAAGGTTTCCGGCACCATGCTCAAACGTACTTTTTCAAAAGAGGTTGAAGATACCGTATACGCATCCCTCTCTTTAGAAAACGGACTCAGCGGCCAACTTTCCGTGAATTGGAGCGATGAAACGTACCGAAAAATGTCTACGTCCATCACTGTCTGGGGCAAGAAAGGAAAAATAGTATGCGACGCAACAGAGATAAAAATATTCCTGAAAGAGGATCACAAGAAAGAGAATCTTTTAAAAGGCTGGACTATAAAATATGTTACAGATCTTACCCAAAATGTGGATTTTTATTTGAGGGGTGAAGAATACAGTGCACAGATGGACTACTTCTTTCAATGTATTGCATCAGGAAACAAAGAAAATAAGAGTTCGTTTTCAAATGCTCTCCTCACTGACCAAACCATTGAATTATTGTTAAATGACTCAAAAACAGTTTAAAATGGAAAAAGTATTATTTGGCGATAACCAATTCTTTGCTGTTAATCACCTATCAGATGAAAAGTCCAGGCAACAAGCCATGCGTTTCAAAGATATTGAGTCCATTATTTCTGTGCTGGACCAGGCCATTGAGACAGGTATCAATACCTTTATGTGTACTACCCATGAACG
>JBDLIU010000480.1:0-3286 GCA_039714715.1 Bacteroidota bacterium | reverse complement strand
TTCTCCAGTAATGGCCTTGGGACCATCACCATAGTTTATCGTTACGAAATCCAGAGGTCGAGGTCTTTCATACTCTTTTACCAGCAATTCGTAGGCTGTGTTGCCATCGTTCAACGTAATCGGAATACTTTTTTCTTTAACATCAACAGGAATAGTAAGGGTGCAGTACTGAACTTTTTCACTGATCCTGGAGGTGTCAATATTTGCCTTGTATTTTCCATCACTGAATTTTATTGTTGAGGTATTTAAACCGATCCCTTCAAATTTTAACTCTATTGTTTCACCCGGATGTACGATATGAGAGGTTGTCCAATCTTTTGCCGTTCTTAATATAGAGAGTTTGGTTATTTCTGGTTTTTTAACAATGTTGAAGTTGGTAAAAAATTTAGTGTTGTCATCCAACTTCATGTACAGGAACCCATTTTCAGTTCTATGCAAAGCATAGGTTCTTAGTGCGGCCACCACTTTGTTTTGATTTTCAATGATTGCCCTCGTAAACAATTCTCCGATAAGCCTGCCGCCAGCTTTCTCCTGATCTTCAATACGATAGGTGCGATTCAGTTTAATATTTGGATTATTATCAAACTGAACTATGATAGTCTTGGCTCCCTGTGGTTCGAAATAATAGAATCGTTTATTAAAGTTGAGGTAGTTTACCTTACTGAAAATAGCTTTTATATTAATATGCAGATCAAAAAGGTTGTGAGTCTTTATGTCTTCCTCGTTTAGAAATGGTTTTGATGATTCAACAGTTATTTTTAAAGGTTGAGTACCGGTTCTGTTTGCCCTCAGGGCAAGTTTCGGACCCTCATTTGTATTGATTATCCTGTAATCAATAATGCCCTGTGTCTTCCAGCCTGTATTGAATTTAAGAAAATAGGGGTTGGTCACAGGCAAATTGATTAACACCTCTTGTCCGCTATAGATTTCAATAGAGGGCTCTATATCGGGTATTTCAGGAAAAATAAAAGGATAAAGTCTTATAGAACGATTAGACTGTTGTCCATTGGCAATGGCACTGATTGCTAACCTGCTATAAGGATTATTTAAGATATTGGTGAACTTGATGGCCCCAACGAATTTTTTATTTTCATCTTTTATTAGCGGATCGATGATTTCAATACCTGAACTTGGCAGGATGTTCATTTCCATCACTCCCATTGATTCTTTTGGGGTGATTTCCAGGTGAACAATATCATTTGGACTGTTTATCACAAAGTAGAGATAGCTGGAGTGTCGATAATCTATGGTATTCTCATTGAGGGAAAATTTGGTGGAATCGGTGGTAATGACGAGATCCTGGATAAAATTCTGTGCTATTGTCCATGAACTAATCGTCATAAGAACAAGAGAGGCAATTAATTTATACTTCATGATTTTAAAAAATCTGACCATTTTTATTGCATTGCAAAGATAGTGATTAATCATTATCCGTCTCCCAATAGCTAACGGGAGGGCGGATCTGGGCATGTTTATCAAAAGCTATGCCAGATTATAAAAAAAGGGAGACCATAAAATGATCTCCCTCTGTTTAAGTATTAAGAAGACTTAGTCTAAATCAAACTTTATTCCTTGTGCCAGTGGCAATTCTTTACTCCAGTTTATGGTATTGGTTTGCTGTCTCATATATGCCTTCCATGCATCTGAGCCAGACTCACGTCCACCGCCTGTTTCTTTTTCACCACCAAAGGCTCCTCCAATTTCAGCACCGGAAGTTCCAATATTGATATTGGCAATACCACAATCTGAGCCTACATGCGACAAGAACTGTTCTGCATGTTGCATATTCATGGTGAACATAGATGAAGATAGTCCTTGTGGAACTGCATTGTGCATTTCGATAGCTTCTTCGATAGTATTATAAGAAATAACGTATAGAACAGGCGCAAAAGTTTCTGTCTGAACGATATCCCAATGATTTTCTGCTAATACGATTGTTGGTTCTACAAAGTGACCGGGCTGGTCTCTTAAAGCCTTACCTCCAAATACAATCTTTCCGCCTGCTTTTTGAACTTCTTCAATGGCATACTCATAATCCTTAACCGCGCCATCATCGATTAGTGGTCCCATAAGATTTTCTTCAATAATAGGATCACCAATGGTTACCTGCTTGTAAGCTTTTACTAATCTTTCAAGGAATTCATCCTTTATGCTTTCATGGATAAGAATTCTCCTGGTTGAAGTACAGCGTTGACCGGCAGTACCCACAGCACCAAATACAGATGCAGGGATAGCCATGTCGAGGTTAGCACTTTCATCAACAACAATGGCATTATTACCACCTAATTCGAGGATACTCTTACCGAAGCGATCAGCCACTTTATTACCTACACTACGGCCCATTGCTGTTGAACCGGTGAATGAAATCAAAGGAACTCGTGTATCATTTACCAAACGTTCACCTACTGTAGAACCACGACCGATTACGAGATTGAAAATACCTTTGTAACCATTATCTGTGAGTACCTTGTTACAGATATTTTGTACTGCAACAGCACAAAGAGGCACAGATGAAGACGGCTTCCAGATGGTAGTATCTCCGGCAATGGCAGCGATGAAAGAATTCCATGCCCACACAGCAACAGGAAAGTTAAAAGATGAAATAACACCAACTACACCCAGAGGATGATACTGATCATACATTCTGTGACGAGCACGTTCTGAATGCATTGTTTTTCCATAAAGCATTCGTGATTGCCCAACAGCGAAATCGGCAATGTCAATCATTTCCTGAACTTCACCATCACCCTCCTGCTTGATTTTACCCATTTCAAGGGCAACCAGGCTGCCGAGTGCATCTTTATGTTCACGCAATGCTAATCCCATTTGCCTTACCAACTCACCACGTACAGGTGCAGGCACTTCACGCCACTCCATGAAAGCTTCATGAGAGGAAGCCATTACCTCTTCATAACCTTTTTCGTCACATTGATATACGCTACCAATTACTTCTCCGGTTGCAGGATTGATAGACTGGAGAAGGTCTCCATCTTTTGTATCCAGCCATTTACCACCTCCGATACAGGCGCCGTGATTAAATTCTTCTATACCTAGTTCTTTTAAAAAGTCCATAGTTGTTTGGTTTAGATTTTCCTTGTTAAAATTCGGCACAAAGATATGGATTAAATGGGATCAAATATGACTTCTTTTAGAGATTATTCGGAGGGAATATAAAGATTCATCTTATTGACAATTAGGTAATAAGAAAAGCATAATGTTTTTGGATCAGGTGAAGATAATTTGTGAGGTTTGCAGTGAAGTGAGCCCTGGCTTCGCTACGCTCTGC
>JBDLIU010000479.1:0-3296 GCA_039714715.1 Bacteroidota bacterium | reverse complement strand
AAAAGAAGAAGCTTGCCTACGGTTAGGTATTAATACATAATTTGGAGGATTTTGTACTTTAAGTTTCTATACGAATTAAGCCTGGAATTATATTAAGAACATCCCCCGGAATTCCCCAACATTAATTCCACCTTCTTCTTAATCACTTCCTCATAACCGTCAACAAGCAGTACATCACACTCACTCCCCATAATATAAGGATGTCCGGTTGCACACATTTTTTTATCAAGATCGTTGGTGAGTTCAAGTACGGTCTCATCGGTAACACTATCCATAAAGAACTGTTTTGTTGGTAGGTTGCCAAATAAGACTATATCTTTTGGTACGATGTTAGCTTCTTCCCAAAGCTTTTGTGAACTACCCAGGCTTAAGATAACCGGATCAAGCTTACAAAGTTTTTTAACCATAACAGGTGTTAACTCTCCACAGTCATGGAGAATTAAGTCCACATCATGTTTATCAAATAGTTCCTTTATTTTAAAATTATAAGACAACACCAACCTGTCAAATACATCTTCATCATCCTCAAACAAGGTGTCAGGAGAGATATAAGCACTATTGGCTGCTGGTTCACACACACAGATTGCTTTGGCGCCTGCATCAATTTGCATTTTAACAGACCTTAAGATAACCTTTGTGGCTAGTTCCATCGTCAACTCTAATGTTTTTACCGAGTGGTCATCTTCACTGGTTATTCCTGCCGATGCTAAAAATACAGGAGAGATAGGATCACTTAGTAGTTTGGTTATGAATGAAAATGGCCCAATGCACATTCCAACAGGTAGATAGTTGGTGTTATTCTTTATGTATGTAATTGCATCACAAGTGGCAGTTAGTCTTTGGGTAGGAGTTATTTTATCAATGTTGTTTACCTTTTCTATTACCTCTTCAGTTAAATTCTGATCAGTAAAATGAAAAGTATCCAATTCAGAAGGACTAATACCCAGTGTGCCTAGCAAATCCATCTTCTCAATATCCAGGTCCATATAAGGAAGAGCCACTTCCATATTGAATCGTTTAGTAGTTTCTTCAACAGCCTTTCCGAGCATTTCACCATTCAAGAGTATCTCATCATGGTTATGCTTTTCCTGAAGTATCAGATCAACTCCAAAAACCATTCTTTTATTACTGGCAGCAAGGTCTAAATAATAACTTCTTTCCATTTTCTTATTTTTTTGATCATACTAAACCTGTCAATGCTATAAACATTGTCGAAACTTTTAATAATTGGAATATATTAACTTGAAGTACTTTAGGAACTTAAAACTATACAGCAACTCCTTTTAAGTACTCAATGGCTCCCTGCGGATCGGGCGAGTAGAAATCAGCGCCAATCTTGACCCGAAACTCATCGTTAACAGGAGCGCCTCCAACTAGTACTTTAGTCTTTGGATCTCTTTCTTTAATTGCTTTAACAATATCCTCCATATTAACCATGGTGGTAGTTAATAAAGCTGATAAGCCTACTAATGCGTCAGGGGTATCTTCTAAAGCATTAATAAACTTCTCTTTTGATACATCAACCCCTAATTCAACAATATCCCATCCACTACCTTCAATCATCATCGAAACCAGATTTTTACCTATATCATGTAAATCTCCCTTTACAGTGCCAATAATGATACTACCTTTCTTTTTGATCGCTCCTGATTGAAAATAAGGCTTTAGGTGCGCCATGGCTGCCTGCATTGCTTTTGCAGACAAAAGCATTTGTGGTACAAAAATTTCTCTTTTTGTAAATTTCTCACCCACTCTGTCCATAGCAGGAATCAATGCCTGCGATAGTATTGCATCAGGATGGATGTTTTCTTTCAATGCCTGGGCAGTGTATTCATCTGCACCGTCCTGGCCTTTCATGTTGGGTGGATAAGGATAATTTTTATCTACCTTACCATTTTCAACACAAAAAGATAATTGTTCTAATAGTTGGTCCATTTTATACTATGATCATTGGTATTAATTGAAATGTAAATATATAACTCTGTAATAGCTTAATCTACATCTATATTGCCCTCAGATAATGCAATACTAACATAAATTAGTATTTTTATGCAAAAAAGCACTACATGGCAATTTTTCTTGATCAGTTTGATCTTCGCCCTGAGGAGTCATTTTATATTGGGGTTTTACAGGATAATCTTGAGAAGTACGAATTGCACTATCACCAGGAATATGAAATTAGTTTTATAACTGAGGGAACAGGGAAACGAATAGTGGGCGATTCTATAGAAGAATTTCATCCGGGCGATTTGATTTTTATTGGATCAAAATTGCCCCATGTATGGATACCTGAAAAATATCGTGTTGAGTTTGCTTCAGGTAGAAATTTTGAATCAGTTTACCTGTTATTCAATAAACAGATACTGGATCAGGCCCTTATGGAGCTTCCGGAGTTTTCTAATGTGCAAAATGCATTATTACTTTCTGAAAGAGGAATCAAAATCACAGGAGATACACTAATAGAAGTGAGTGAACTAATGCTTCAACTGCCCTTCATGGATACTTTTACTCGCCTGATCACCTTTTATAAGATCATGAACATTATTGGAGAAAGCAGCTCATTAAGTATTCTGGCCAGTGAGGAATACATGAAGGCAAAATTCAAACCCAATAATGATAGAATAAACACTATTCATGAATATCTAATGGCCAACTTCATGAAGAAAATAAATCTTGAAGAAATCTCGGAATTAGTATACCTTGCGCCTACATCACTTTGCAGATTCTTTAAACAGCATACTAATATTTCTTTGTTTGAATATCTAAATAAAATCAAGGTTGATTATGCCAGTCAATTATTAATGAATAAAAATCTTTCTGTACTCGAGGTAAGCCTGGATTGTGGCTTTAATAATCTCAGTCATTTTAATAAGCAGTTTAAAAAGTTCAAAGGAATTACACCATCACAATACAGGAGTTAGCTCATGCCAAAAATAATATAAGCTCTTGAGGCGTGAGATCGGTGCGAAGAAGTAGAATTGGATGTGTGATGAAGTAACACCTTTCTAATAATATCAGAGAATTTTATTAAGTAATATTCTCTGATAATTAGTTGAATTTTATTTAGAAATATAATAAAGCCCCCTCCTTGGAGGGGTGTATGGGTGGGTGTATATGCAATTTGAAGTAATTGGTTAACCTTTTAACTTTCTAGTTAATCATCCTTTATTAAAACAAGCATTTTTCTTGGCCCCTGTGCACCCACCACAAGCGTTTGTTCAATATCGGCCGTTTTTGATGGACCTGTAATAAAGACTCCAAAGCTGTAATCTAACTTATCGGTACGCTTATATGCT
>JBDLIU010000478.1:0-3297 GCA_039714715.1 Bacteroidota bacterium | reverse complement strand
ATTGCAACTAGGCGGAGCAGCAAAACGGCCATTATTTCTGGATAAAGTGACCTGGAGTGATGATGGTTGGCCAAAAATTGGAAATAATGGTTATCCCACTCAAGGTAATGATGAGATGCCTGTTTTTAATTAATAAAATGTGATGGAGAGATTAAAAGAGAGTAAGATGTATTTTTTTAAAAGCTATTTGGTTGCTGCAATTAGTATTCTGATGCTAGTTAGCTGCGGTAAAGACAAAAATGGGAATGAAGAACCTGATAATACTGATACAATACAGCCTGTAGCTGAAGGACATTACCGCAATCCAATAACTGTGGAACTGGAAGATGATGCAATTGGCGGTGAGGGAATTGCCGATCCATCGGTTTTTCGTTGGATGGGTAAATATTATCTGATGACAACGCAGTACTACAAAAATATTGGATATGACGGATTTAAAGTATGGGAATCGGATAACCTGGTTGACTGGAATTATAAAAGAACTATTGATGTTCAGGGGTTTGTATGGGATGTTCTTTGGGCTCCGGAAATGTACTACTACAGAGGAGACTTCTATATCTATTTATCCGGTCCAGGTGGTAAAATGGCTGTTTGGAAATACGATGTGCCGCAGAATGTTGTAAATCCTGAGCCTTTCGGTGATGAAGCGGTATGGACTGCTGTCACCCACGACTTTCTTCAGCTCTCTGATCATTCAATAGATGGATCAATACTTATTGAACCAAACGGGGATAAATATGCATTCTTTTCAGGTCTTTTGGGTGTTAAGTACCGAATGATTAATTCTATGGATGATGGAAATGGAGGCCCTGTTACACAGCTAGGCCAGTGTTCGGTGAATAATATCAATATTCAACCGGGGTCAGTTGGTACAGTTGGGTGGACAGAGTCTCCTACTACGTTTAAATATAATGGTAAATATTACCTTACTTATACAGGAAATCATTATTTACGACCTGATTACCAAATTCATCTGGCTGTTGGAAATTCATTGGATGATCTTACTCCTATATCAGATAATCCATGGATATCTCAAACTTATGGGGATTGGACTGGAACAGGAAACTGCTATCCGATATTAGGTCCCAACCTGAAAGATTATTATTACTCATATCACGCAAAGGAAGGAGGAAGAATTTCAGGTGCTGAAGGAATTCATAGGAAGTTGATGATTGATAAAGTTGAATTTACGGCTGAAACCATAGAAACAGATGCACCTACTTTTGATGACCGTAAAATTCCGGGTGCAGCAGATTTTGAAGTAGATTTTAGTAATGATATATCCGGGTTTACCATTGAAGGAGATGCTTCATGGAATGCAAGAGCCGGATTTGCTGTAAGGGCAGATGCTTCTGATTTATCGAGGTTGATTTCTGATGTCAGCACTCAGGATAATTTCATTGCTGAAGCAAATATGAAGATTGTTGATGTGAAATCTGAGGCTTCCAGAGTTGGCTTTGTTCATGGAAATAATCTGATTGTAGGATTGGAATATTCTGATAGCACAAACCGAATTTTTATTTACGATACTAAAGACAATTACACATTTTATAATCTTCCTGATGATTTTAAGGTTACTGAATGGATAGATCTCAGAATTATAAAATCAGGATTAGAACTAAAGGTTTTTGTAAATAACGTAGAGGTTATCAATAAGTTAGTAGATAATTTTACCGGAGATAAAATTGGCTATATGGCTGAGAATTGTATTGCTGATGTTGCATGGCTGGCATTTTCTAATCAATAAAAATTTAAACCAATGAAGAATATGGGTTTAATCTTAATAATGGTGTTTGTAAGTGAGTTTTCTTTTGCTCAAAAAATAACTACCATATTATATACCAAAACACCAGGCAATCCTGCATTGTCAGGTGAACTAAAATGGGATAAGTAAAATGAATCAAATGTTTATGAAGGTTCACAGAACATTAAAAATGTTGTTGTAAAGCTAAATGCTAAAAATGGGAATTTAAAGTTTATTGTTGAAGCAATTGAGGATGTAACTTTAAATATTGAAGTTTTCTAAGACCACTAATTAGTTGATTCTTCTTTTAAATAAAAGGAAGGAGCCTCGTCAAATACTTTCTTAAATAATGTGCTGAAATAACCCAGATTGTCATATCCAACTTTGAACGCCACTTCCGAAACTGTGTGTTTTTGTGTTTTTAGTAATTTTCTCGCTTCATTTAACCTTACATTCCTTATAAATTCTGAAGTTGACAGGCCTATCGATTTTTTTAATTTTCGGTGTAAGTGAGCTCTGCTGATATAAGCTGCTTTGCAAAGTTCATTAATATGGAATTCGGAATCATTTATGTTTTGTAAAATAATTTCATTTAGGGATGTTATAAATTGGAGCTCTTTATTTTGCATTTTACTTGTTGACTCGTCCATTGAATCGAACTTTGCAAACCTTTTTTTTGTATCCTCCACATATTTAAGAATATTTTTAACCTTTAGATCCAGTTCTTTTACGTTAAAAGGTTTATTCATATATGAATCAGCACCTAGTGAAAGACTTTCCAGCTTGGAATCTGTTCCCGATTTTGCTGTTAGCAGGATTATTGGAATATGACTTGTTTCAATGTTCTCTTTAAGTGTGTTGCATAATTCGTTTCCATCCATTACGGGCATCATAACATCTGAGATAATAATATCGGGATGTGATTTTTCTATTTTCGTTAAGGCATCCATACCATTTCCGGCAACCGATGTTTTGAATGTTTTTGAATAATGCTTGTGTAAAAACCTGGACAAGTCTTGATTATCTTCAACAATCAGCATTTCATATTTAACTTCGTTTTCTTCCCTGATAATAGTATCTTCATCCGGTTCATAATCTTCAAGATTGTTGATAATTGCAGTTAAGTTTTTATCTGATATTTTATCAACGAATTTATTTGGATACAATTTATCTTCCGGAGCCGAATCAATTAAGGGAATTGAAATATAAAAATCTGTTCCCTTACCGTGTTCGCTCTTTACTTCAATTTTACCTTCAAGAAGTTTTATTAAACCGTTTACAAGTGCAAGGCCAATACCACTGCTAAAGTTACTTCTGTTGTCTTCTGAAAAGAATGGATCAAAGAGTTTAGACAACTTTTCCTCTGTCATTCCGGGCCCTGTATCCGAAATGTGAATCTTAAGATCCGATCTAGATGTAAGATTATTATTAACAGTTTTTAAATGATCATTTTCCTTAATATCAATATCTACGGTAATTTTTCCATTGTTTTCAGATACTTTGCACGAATTACTTAAAATGTTTGATATTATCTTTTCTAACTTGTCAGCATC
>JBDLIU010000477.1:0-3307 GCA_039714715.1 Bacteroidota bacterium | reverse complement strand
CGCACTTACAATTTCCATCCAACTATTAATTTTTGTCCTGGATATATTGACTCATCTTGAGACATATTGTTCAATTCTTTAATTTTGTTAACAGTGATGCCATGTTTAAGACCTATACGATACAAATTATCTCCTCTCTTAACAACATAATATAAAAAAACGGACTTTTTTTTATTGAGTGGAGTCAGGACAATTTCGGTTTGTCTTGAGGATTTAACTGAATGATTGATTTTTTCAATCTTTTCTTCAACGTAATCAGTTTGATGTTGTATTTTTTTTATTGTTACTAAGTTGATAAATTTGTTATTAATTGATACAAGTTGACCTTCTATTGTATTTATATTTTTTTCTAAATCTGTTATATATTGTTCAATTTCTTTTGATTCCTTAATTTTACTTTCAATAATACCGATCTTATTTTTCAATTGTTCTATTCTTTTTTCTTCAACCTGATATTTACTATTAAGTTGTAATAAATAAAATATAATAAAGATAACACAACATATTGTAAATATATAACCTATTTTTCTAATTAAACTATTTATTGTTGTATGTGGAGTAGATTCTTCATTGTCATCCTGCCATTCAACTGCAATATTTCCGGTAAAGTACCTGAGGTCTTCATTTGAAATTTCAGTAAATTTGACAGCAATAGCATAAGATGTCAAATTATTGTCCGTTATCGCGGAGGAAGTTCTGACCACTTCAGCTTTAGCTGAGATAACATCCTCAAATTCTGGAATCTCTATTGCCAGACGAATCTGTTCATGAACTTCAAGATTTTTAGCCAGATATATTAAAGCTCCGCCACGGCTTATGTTCTTAATCTTACCCTCAAGCGTAGCGTTGCCACTGGCAATAGTTACAGGCCAGTCAACTCCTGCTCGAGCATGGCTACGTCTTGGATTCTTTCGTCTACTCATTTTATTTATGTAGTGGCAGTTAACTCTCTTATAGCAGTTTTATAAAAGTAGTGAGGGAGACAAAAAAGACGAACAACCCAACCAAATCATTAACTCGGCTTAGCTTGTGAATCATTTGACTTTCGGCCCTGTCTCAGGAGTGTTATGGTTCTTGTATTGAGAATCGTTCACCTTGACAAGGTAATTGAAAAGATTGCAGATTGTCAAGAACCTTGTCTGATATTGAGAAGAAAATGCATGATGTCAAACTTGAGATATTCTGTACACAATTTTCAAGAGTCGTTGTTCCAGCTCAGTTAGCCTTTCTTAATTTTTTACTCTACTTTCTTTAAGCGTGTTGTGGTACTAATATATGTTCTCTTGGTCTGTGATCATTAAAATTTTTCCGAAAAGGTGCGTGTTTCTGACCGGGTAGCCAAGCTCAAGAATCAAGGCGATCAGTTAGGCTATTTCTTAGACACATCTCAGAATATATATTTTGTCATTTAACGGGATATAAAAACAGTGGTATTCTTTTCCGGTATCTTCTCCGGCGCTTTATTAGATATCGACCAGAAAACTGTATCCATGACGGTCAAAGCCCAATGAATTATAAAATTTATGTGCAAGCTCTCTTTTCAGGTTTGACGAAAGCATAGCCTTATAACAGCCTTGCTTGTTAGCAATATGAAGCGCATACTTCATCATTGTCTTTCCGATACCTTGTCTCTGAAAAGCGGGATCTACTGCAACATCTTCTATGATTGCTGAAGGTGCTCCCATATGACCGAGGTTTTCCATTATAAGCAGTGCAAATGTGCCCACAATTCTATCTTCTGAGACAGCTAGATAAATATTATAGTTAGAATATTTTCTGATTTGCTCAAATATTTGTTCAGCTGCATACTGAGAGAGCACTTCACCATCATCAATATCTGGTTGCCCATACAACCTCAGGATTTCAGACAGATCAGATTTTTTTGCTATTCTGCAGGAGATTAAGTTACTCATTTGGATATACCTGCTACTTGATTAGAATGGACTTTCAGAAGAGAGATTTCTTAGAGGTTCAGATCCTCGACGAAGTATCCTTCAACGGACAGTACTTAGATGGTATTGTCGGAGAAGCTATCGATTTTTTATTTTAAAGACGAATAACGGAGTAGTTCGATTTGCAATTGTAGAAGGATATTCCCTCTGATAATCACATCCCTTTTTTTCATAGAAACCTATGGAATGAGGATCTGCCAAAATTCCCAATTCGTAAACTTCGTTAGATTGACACCATTTGCGTAAATGATTGAACAATTTTGTCCCTATGCCTTGACCGATATTTCGTGGGACTACAAACATATGCTCAAGCCAAAATCCTTTTTTTATCTTTATTCCTGAAAGTTGTACATTCTCACGGAGTTCGACGATCGAATAGTAACCAAGGATTTCACCTCCTTCTTCGTAAACATATACGACATTTTCTTCAATGTATTCAGGTCGTATCGACAGTTCATTTTTCCAAATATCAAAATATTCTTTAGGATAGCTCCAGTATCCTTTTGATTCGAACGAAATTTTGGTTAAAATTTTAGCTTCTTCCTTTATTGCAGGCCTGATCATTTTGCGATTCTCGCTCCATACTCTTGTCAATAATATGTCTGCATAGGGTTAAGGTCAGGGCAAGATAGTTTTGAACATCTCTGCTGCAATGTCCCCATCGCACACTTTGGTCACCGGTCCTGTCATTGTGACCACAAAGTCATCATCGAACTCGATTTCGATCTGCCCACCGGGCATATGTACAGTTACAGCTGAATCGCAAAGACCCAGTTTGTGAGCAACGGCAGCGGCAGCCGCACTGCTGCTGCCGGAAGCAAGCGTGTAGCCAGCTCCACGTTCCCATATCTCAATCTGAATATTATTGCGATCAATGACACGCATGAACTGGACATTGGTTCGATTCGGAAAGCGGGGGTCTGCTTCGATCAACGGTCCGTAGCGACGGGCTATTTCCGCTGTTGGGTTTTCTGATAAAATAACACAATGAGGGTTGCCAACAGTAGCAGCGCAGAAATTCAGCATTTGGCCATCAATCTTGATCTTCTCGTTCAGTACTTCGCGTGGTTTACCCTCAACGGGGATACTCACACTGTCAAAACTGACCCTACCCATTTCCACGGTAACGTTCTTCCCATCATGACTGACCACGCACGACACCGCACCACCGAGAGTATGTACAGTGAAAGGTTCATCGCCGATAAGCTGTTCGTCCCAGAGGGACCGTGCAAAAATACGCAGGCCATTCCCGCTTTTCTCTGCTTCGCTTCCATCAGGGTTGAATATGCTCAATCCAAAATCGCTGGACTTACTGTCCAGCGGTCCAAGGAGAATGCCATCAGACCCTTTATAAA
>JBDLIU010000476.1:0-3331 GCA_039714715.1 Bacteroidota bacterium | reverse complement strand
AATTCACAATCATCAACCTGGGTCATGGCTGCTGTATGAATTACTACATCTGGCTTCAGTTGAGCAAACAATGAAATGGTTTCATCATAATTGGCAACATCGAGCTCATAGTAAAATCGTAAGTCTAAATCCTTAATTCTACACTCTCCTCTTGAGGTAGCAATAAGCTCAACTTCATCTTTGTCTTTCAGAAGCTGAACAAGTTTTTGACCCAGCAGACCATTGGCACCTGTGATGAGAATTTTCATTAATTATCTTCGGTTTTAGGATATTCAATACCATACCAGGCTGTAATGCTATCCTTTGGATATTCTTCTATTTTTAGAGTCATCAGAACAGTTTCCAGGGGATTGTCGGTGTCATCAACTTCAAGCGCAGCAATTTTATCAACTGTTTCCATGCCTTCCACCACTTTGCCAAAAACTGTATAACCACCATCAAGGTGAGGAGCCCCACCAATTGTGGTATAAGCATCTATTTGAGCCGGTGTGATTTCAGTATTCTCGAAATCCATGTCCATATCAGCTTCTAATTCTGGTCGCATTTCTATTATAAGATCTTGAAGTGCATCAATTTGCCCGGAATCCTGGAGAACCGTACAGTATTTTAGAAGTTCATCGTGTTCACCGTCATTTATATACTTTGAGAAAGCATTATTTAGCTTATTAATGTCGGTAGTTAACTCTTCATGAGAAAACACTTCACCATGTACAATATAAAATTGTGTGCTTGAATTTTTCTCCGGATTAACGTTAGCTCCCTGTCTTGCTGCACCAATCATACCTTTTGCATGAATGTGATTGGGTGATATTTCAGCCGGAATTAACCTGAGAGATTCTTGCTCAAACTCCTGGTGTAGAGCCACATCACCACCCTGGATCATAAAATTGTTAATCACACGATAAAAAGTAGTGCTATCGTAGGCGCCTTCTTCGGCCAGCTCAAGAAAACTTTCCTTATGCATAGGAGTATCCTCAAATAAAACCAGCTTGATATCACCCAGTCGGGTTGTGATAGTTACAAGTTTATCAGTATCCTGATCTGTACCGCATGACACCCAAAACAGGGCAAACATGATTAAGGCTTTATTTAAATTCATAGCCGTATGTTTTTGTTATTTTCTTTCTGGATATCTTCTTTACTTCCATCCACATCTTGATATCTTTTAAAGGGCGGTTGTTCCTTCCTTTTGGTTGAATGGCAATTGTTTCAATTACCTCAAAACCAGCTATTGTTTGTCCAAAGACTGTGTAGTTATCATCTAGCTGATGTGTACCATTATCATTTTCAACAATATAAAACTGAGATCCACTGGAAGCTTTTTCAGGATTTACCTGATCACCTTGTCTTGCCGCAGCCAATGCTCCTTTTATATGCGTAATATTATCATTGAATTCTGCCGGCACTGTGTATCCCGGGCCGCCTCTTCCATCATTCATAGGATCATTATCCTTGGAGTTGGGATCTCCACCCTGGATCATAAAGCCATCAATAACTCGATGAAAAGTAGTGCTATCATAAAAGTTTCCTTTGGCTAATTCAAGAAAATTCTTTTTGTGCTGTGGGGTCTCGTTAAATAAGATCAAAACAATATCCCCCAACTCGGTATGAATGGTTACCACATCTTCTCTTTCTCCACAGGAAGTAAAGAAGAGGGTTGATGATATAAAAATTAAACTTAGTATTTGTCGCATATATTTTTATCGTTTAAAAGATTTCGCAAATTCAATGGAAAGATTCATAAATACCATCTTTGGGTTAGCATTTCTTTCCAGATAATAGTGAGCATCACTTAACCTGCTTGATAAATTATCAATTATAGGTGTAGTTAATGTTGAGCTGAATTTCTTTACAAATCCAGCCTCTTCTCCTGACATTCTTAATAACTTTTCATCATACTGTCCGGCTACTAAAGATTCTCGCAGTATCTCGAGTCCGTAAAGAAGTAAAGATTTTTGACCTGCCTTGCTTAAGCCCGAAAATTTATCAGCATGGTTGATAAGGTTGGTAAAGTCTGACGTGAAACAGCTTCTCATCCAGTCGGCAAACATATTATGTAGATTAACATCTGCCTCTTCATGAATTCTTATCGCATTTAGAAGGCTTCCATCGGCAAGGTGAGCAATTTGCTTTGACAACATCTCATCCACATTATAATTTGTTGTGAGTAAATGTATCAACTCAGGACTACTGAAAGGCGGAATCCTTACTAACTGTGTTCTTGATTTTATTGTTCTCAGAAGATTTTCACTATTAGGTGATACAAGAAGAAAAACAGTATTATCAGAGGGTTCTTCAAGGATTTTTAGCAAGCCGTTAGCGGCAAAGGCGTGAAGAAGCTCAGGCATCCAGATAAGCATGATCTTGTATTTGCCTTCAAAAGCTTTTAAGGATAATGCTTCAATTATTTCCCGGCTTTCCTGCTTCGATATGTTTAATTGCTTGTTTTCACCGCCAAAGGTTCTTGCCCAGTCAACAGCATCACCATAAGGAGTTTCATTTAGGAATGTTCGCCAGGCTGTCAGATAAGACTTGCTGATTACATCTTTACCGGTTATGCCTTCTGTACTACTAACAGGGAAAACAAAGTGGATATCCGGATGAATATACTTTAAGCTTTTTGAACAGGCGCTGCATTCACCGCAAGCATCTATTTCGGTTGGGTTCTCGCAATTGAGGTAGGCAGCATAGGCAAGCGCCATTGGCAATAGTGCGGATCCTTCAACCCCACTAAATAGCTGGGCATGGGCTACTTTGTTGCGTTGAGCGCTTGTGATTAAACGCTTTTTTGTTTCTTCAAGTCCATGTATTTCAGCAAATCTCATTTATCAAACTATTTTTCCCAAACCCTATATTTTTTTGTAACCTCGAAAAGATGATTAAAAATTGCATCTTCTGTTTCATTGTATTCACCATTTCGCCTGGCCATTGAAACGGATGCCATCTCCTTAACTTTTTTAGGTGTAAAAGTAGTCAATCCGGTATGACCACCCCATGAAAATGAAGGAATGAACTGTCGTGGGAAACCAGCTCCATAGATGTTGGAGGCAACACCCACCACTGTGCCGGTATTAAACATCGTATTTATCCCGGATTTGCTATGATCACCCATAAAAAGTCCGCAAAATTGTTCCCCGGTATTGATAAATCTCTCTTTTTCAAAATCCCACACTTTAACCAATGAATAATTATTCTTCAGGTTTGAAATATTAGTGTCTGCCCCGAGATTACACCATTCACCTATTACTGAGTTACCCAAAAATCCATCATGGCCTTTGTTGCTACGACCAAAAATCACGGAATTACTTACTTCGCCCCCTACCTTACATTG
>JBDLIU010000475.1:0-3331 GCA_039714715.1 Bacteroidota bacterium | reverse complement strand
AGGTTATCGTGTAAGCCCTGAATTAATCGAGCGTGTACGTTACGGTAACTGGAATCCAGATAACAATGAAAGTGACACAGAACATCGCAATGCCCTGGCAGCACGTGGATACTGGCAGGCATATCAAACCGTGCGCGAAAGTATTGAAAAAATTCTGCATGGTGATAGCCCAGGCGTGGTCGTTGATGATGATCACCGCAGGTGGTATCGGGAAATGTTTGCACCAGGCGTTACGGCGGGTATTCTACGGCCGGCTGATCTTGCCGGTTATAGAAACGGGCCGGTTTATATCCGCAGATCAATGCACGTCCCTCCAGGTCGTGAAGCTGTAGGCGATGCGATGCCCGCACTCTTTGACTTATTGCGTGAAGAATCAGAACCTGGTGTTCGCGCTGTCCTCGGTCACTTTGTTTTTGTGTACATCCATCCTTATATGGATGGCAATGGGCGTATAGGGCGATTTTTGATGAACGTGATATTGGCAGGAGGTGGCTACCCATGGACAGTTGTTCCATTAGAAAAAGGTACTTCCTATATGGCCGCACTAGAAGAAGCCAGCGTTAACCAAAACATAAGTACTTTCACCGACTTTTTAGCTCAATTAGTTAATGAGGGACTGAAAGGGAAATCAGTGCCAGAAATTCCATCTTCAAACTAATAGTAAGGAACATACCTAATTACACAGCATATTATCATAAGTGATATTTAGGATGAAATAGATCTTTTTAAACCAATTTATGTGTACGAACCCATAGTTTCGTCCGTTTTGGACGACTTATGCCCCCAGGGTCTCAAATCAATCATTAGCGTGCATTCAATCTCAAAAAAAGGCGACTATTCAGCCGCCTTTCTCTTTAATCGTCATTAAAGCTACAGTTAAGCGGTAGTCATTCCGCCGTGCTCCATCTAATGAGAAGTTTTTGGTATCTTCGCCGTAAACTTGCCGCTTTTCATCTTTACTTCCATCTTCTCCGTGTCAACCGAATCTGGTAAAGCAAAAGATCTGTAAAAGTTACTCTGCGTCGATGATTTCCTAGTTACTCCTTTTTTTTCGCTACTGCTTTTTTCAGTATGTGTTCCGCAAATCATAAATTTCCCATCCTGAGCCTTGATTTCAATATCCTCCGGCAAAAACTTATCAATGTTGCCTTCAATAACGACTTGATCTTTGTTGTCTTTCAACGTCATATTGATGTCAGTTAATACTTCTGATTCAGCCTTCAGCCAATCTGATAAAGCGTCACCAGAATTTGAGTCACGATCATGAAAAATTTGATCAGCACGTTCTTGAATCGACTTCTGAATCCGACTTAAACTTGAGAAAATACCGTCGCCCTTAAGAATCCTGGGCATTTGTATGCTATGTTGCGATGACATATCAATCCCTCCTTAGTGAGTTATAAAATAATATAGCAACAAACCAGTGTACAAAGTTTTCTTATGCGCAAGTTGACCAAGATCAATCAAAAAGTAAGCTTTTGCTCTTCAAGTTAGCTCATGAGTATCGTCAACAGCAACCGGCAAAATATTAGCATCATCACCACTTTCACTACATCCTTCAAGATGTAACTTAAAATACTAAAATAATTAACCAGAGTGGCCATTTTGATAAAAATGGCCATTTTTCTGACCTCTCCATTTTGCTCATTTACTCATCATTGCAACGAAAGGTTTGTTTAAATACCTCTATCAACAATAAGGAAACAAGAATGAATGTCAACAAAATCAATATAACATAAGTATTTCATTGATTATTAATACGTAAAGAAAGACATCAAAAGTAAGGCGCTTAAATCTATAAATATAAGTAATTCTTTTGACTTTCTGAACGCCCGCTTTGGGATGCGAGGTCAACACCAGGTTTTGCTCAAAGCTCTATCGACTGACTGCCTTCGGCCAGAAGCAATGGGATGGGCTCCTCCTCACCTATCGGCATCTATGTGCCAAACTGAGATTGAGTTTTCAGTTAACGATAAAGAGAAGCCCGAGATGAAGATTAAACGAATTGGTGTTGATTGTAATTAACACCAATGTACAAACGCACTATAAAAAGGCAGTAAGCTGATTTTAACCTTCATGGCGTATTGTAATGACCGCCTGTCGAATACCCCTCACCTTTATTTGGAAATGTTCTATCATTATCGTATCTGGACTGATGTGCGGTAATGTTGAATTCATGACAGGTCATTGACTGGCGTTAAATACCCATCAGGCAGTAATAAGACATCAATTGCCATGCGGGAATTATTAATAAGAGTTAGGAAATAATGGGGAAAAAGCAGTTTATTGATGTTGTCGTAGGTAAACGTTACATGATGGTCACCAGCAAGCCTGGGTGTATTGTTTTCAAAGTTATCAAAGAAGGTTGCTTCGAGATATGTGACCGGATCTATGAGTTAGATTGTTATACCGAGCTGGCCGGGTCACATGAAATAATTGAACTCACCTTGACCGCAGACAGGGTTGATTGTGATGCGTCTATAGATAATACGAATACAAAACAGCTCCCCAGTAAAGAAAGCTCTACTACTTGAAGTGGATTGAATTAGTATTCATCAGTGGTGATGCCTTGAGTTAGGATTATTTTTCCTTCTTTATAAACTTTTAAAGCCTTGGGTAACGAGTCAGTGGGGACCTGCATTTTCAATGACGTACTTATATTCATACTTCCCTCTCTTCAAGATAAATTCATGGTTTCCTGCTGACCCGTAAATTTCTTCACGGCCAGTTAAGACAAAATCTGGCTTGCTACTTATTTTTGCAGGTAACGACCAAGACACATAACGATACCCCGTTACTATGCCTATCGCCAGCATAACCGGCGGCACTTTCTGCCGTTATAATAATCTCGATCTAAGTCGACAATTTATACTGTTATTTACCTATTTTGGAGCGAGAGTTATGAATCGTAATGCACAACATGATATCGCTAGAAAATTAAAGATTTTAAACTACGCCAAAGGGATTGGAAATATATCTAAAACATGCCAATATTTCGGGTTATGCCAAGAGACATTTTATAAATGTCATCTTATGGGGCAATTATCTTAGTATCTGCTTAGTACCAGTTCTTTTCAGAACGGGCCTATTTCCCCAATGTCGACTTTGTGACTTGGCGCATTGAGCCAGAAACGTTGAATGTATTCTATGTAAAGCTACGCTCATTTATAAAGAAGACATTAAGACCTCTCAGGATTTCTTCCCTATCAATCATAAGGCGACATTGGACGTGTTTTTCAGACAGTGAAAACCTGACGATAAGCGGACATTGAACGTCTCACATCAGCGGTGGCAAAAAGCATAGCGACGAAGGAGCGACGCTTTTTGCCAC
>JBDLIU010000474.1:0-3337 GCA_039714715.1 Bacteroidota bacterium | reverse complement strand
AAAACTGAAAAATATGGATGTCGCATTATGTCCAAAGCGAACAATAAACCACAGCGCAAAACGTTTTGCGGCCATTGTTTTAACCAGCATACTTGCCAGGATAAATGATAAAATATTTAACCACATGACCGGATGCCCTAATTGCGCATAAGCATCTTTTTCGGGAGTGACACCAGTTAATACAATGGTGATGATAACTAATAATGAAGTCAGATAATTGGGGATTGCCTCAGTGATCCAGAGTATGATCGCGGCAATAAATATTGCCATCATCGCAATATTGGTTTGAGCAAACGCTTCAGCACCCAATCGTTCATATTGCGCCAATGCTTTTTTTCCCAATAGGCCTGGATCTATATTTTCCAGATAAGGAATATTGGCCAGCAATAGAATAAAAAGAAACACGGCAATTGCCAGAGGCAAGCCAATTTGCTCAAGTACTTTTTCAAAACCGGATTTGACACGTGTTGGTAACTTTTCAATCCGGTAATTTTTCATATCCAGCGGATCAAATGGTACGCTCTTCTCTTCAGCCATAGGAATTCACCTTGGATTTACACTGTATATACATCAGGGCGGGCATTAGCCTACCCATCAGGCACTTAGTAGAAAGTAATTAGCCTACCAATTTTTATAAGGATTGCTCATCAGCATAGAGTTATAGTATTTTGCTTGTCCTGTCACTTCTTCTGCAAGCCATTGTGGTTTTTCAAAAGCTTCGTCTTCTGCATCCAGTTCAACTTCGGCAACGATCAAGCCTTTGTTATCACCATAAAATTCA
Source organism: Bacteroidota bacterium (assembly GCA_039714715.1). Classification (GTDB taxonomy): domain Bacteria; phylum Bacteroidota; class Bacteroidia; order Cytophagales; family Cyclobacteriaceae; genus S012-113. Next base: position 2,556 of record JBDLIU010000474.1, on the reverse strand, counting down.
TCAACTTCAAAGGTATGAGCACCTGATTTCACCAGATAACGGTTTTTATCAATGACACCAGGCTCACATATCTTTAACAATTCTTCGACTTCTGAGACAGGAATTTCTTTTTCCCATTCATATCTTGAAGCACCGGATTCACTGCCTTTGCCTTTAATCGTGATGTATCCTTTATCACCTTTCACTCGAACCCTTACAGTGCGTTCAGGAACGGTTGATAAATAACCTTGAGTAATACGCAATTCTTTTACAGCTTCCTCTTTAAATGCATCACTGGATACCAGAAATTTTTTTTCGATTTCTACAGCCATTGTTATTCTCTCTTTTTTTCAAACGTTCAGATTGTGAAGTATTAATTAGCCAGATCTTTATCAATCATGCCAATAACTCGTTTAATTGCCTGCAGGTAATTAATATTTTCCACGCCATCCAGCCCGACATCCATCATGGTCTTTTTAATGTCTTCAAGTTCTGTTGATTCGGAATTAATCGTCACAATTGATGCGCCATTAATTAAAATATTGCCGGTTTCACAAATCGTATCATTTACCATGAAACCAAAGCGTTGCTTATGAACTTTGACTGCCTGTAAATCCGCATGGGCGTCAATCATCCCAATAAACTCATCATAGGAAAAACTGTCTTTTTCCAGTGCCGGCATATTAACCTGAAAGGCTGGAAATACTTCTTTTTCCAGTATTTCTCGTGAAATAGGAAACTCAGCTTTCATTAGCGGATTCCATTGCTCTAAACCATCCACAGTCTGAACATAGGTTTTAATGTCCATTTTGCCATCGCGAATTTTTGTATTATTCACATCATTGGTTCTTGACATGATATAGATTTCATCCGACTCTCTTTCCCAGACTTTTTCCGGTACAGGCATAGAAAGACGCGCCATTCTATCGCCCTGGGATGAAAAGTCCTGACCAAAGGTTCTGAACTCAAAGCGTGGTTTTGACTCTTCACCAATCGTCATATTCGGCTTAGACATTGATTTTCTCCTGTATGTATTATCTTAATCAAGTTACATGTCTTATATAAGACACCTTATGTCAAAACAATATACGCTAACTCTTATAGAAGATCAACTATTTTATGTCTTATATAAGAGTGTTGTTTTTTCTTTTTTTTAAAGTATAATGAAGTTAACACTTTCTAAATCCCGGTCGTTACAAATTGAAGCACTTACCAATTCAATTTGAGGTAGGTAAACAACAATGAACAGTCAACCTGAACTCCCCATAGTAAAAACTCTGTTTATGCAGATAAAAGAGCTAATAGAGGCTCGGATCAGAGCCGGTGAGTGGGCACAGGGTGAAAACCTGCCCAGTGAATTTGACTTTGCAGCCTATTACAAGGTTTCACAGGGTACTGTCAGAAAATCAATCAACTTGTTAGCCGAAGAGAAGATAGTTGAGCGGATACAAGGCAAGGGAACTTATGTAAAATCAATTACGGATGAAAATGAACATTCTCATTATTTTCATATTATGGATAAAAGTGGAGAGAAGGCCGTTACCTCTTCTATTATCTCCTCTATCAGTAAAAATAACCCTAATAATGAAACCCAAAAACTCTTAAATATGGATACGTCTCAGGAAGTCATAGTCGCTGAGCGTATTCGTATCATTCATGACAAGCCTGCCGTTATTGAAAAAGTATATCTTACTGACAAAGATTTTCCTGACATTTATAATCTATTATCCGATAAAATGCCTCATGAACTCTATCCATTATATGAGTCCTCTTATGGTATAAAAATCATTAGCGCTAAAGAAAGGTTGACTGCGGTTTCCGCAACCAAAGCCCAGGCAAAAACTCTCTCAGTTGAAGTAGGCAGCCCATTGCTGAAAATTATGCGAACAGCCTATACTTTTAATAATAATCCTGTTGAGCTGCGTATCAGTTATTTTAGTACTGCTAATTTCTATTATTTAAGCGAATTAACCTAATCCTGTTTTAGTTTTACTGAAAACCACAGCAAATAGTAAGTTAGATCAATTTAATTGTTAAAGAACAAAAGAAAAAAGCTATTTTTCTTTATGATATTTTTTGCCTGTTGACTTGTTTTGGCTCATATATGTTGGAACTGTATAGATTCATTTACAATTTCTTATATCTCTTATTAAGTTATATCGATATAAAACTTAGCAAATCAAATCCCTAGGGTATCAAATTAATTAAACCTGGAATGTAAGATTTGCACATAATATTTGTAAGAAATTACAATAGTTTCTTGATATTGAGCAGGAGAGTTCAAGTTTGAGGGAATTGAAAGAGTTTCTTAGTTGCAATATAAAAGCGGCTGGATAAATGGTTTTCCCATTTTATCCAGCCTGTTTTTTACCTTTTATTTTAGCTTAGAAGTCAAATTAATTAACTTCGATATAAGGCTTTTTCTTTTTCTTGGGTTTAAGGTACTTGATTTCCTGGCTATTTTCATAAGCAGCTTGTGTTTGCTCATTACCATAAGCCAGACGATAACGTACCGGCCCCCATGGCTTGCCTGATGGGTCAACCGTTTCCTTGATAAGCTGAGCGACATTAGACAAT
>JBDLIU010000473.1:0-3346 GCA_039714715.1 Bacteroidota bacterium | reverse complement strand
CGGTTCAACACACTGAAACACTGGACGATAACCATCAAATTAGGCATGATAAGGATACAAAAAATATTTAGACTTGTGAATTAATCTAAAATAACAGTGTTTTAACAATGATTCAGTTTTTAATTGCAGTGCACATGGTTATTTCTTTTAGGGTTATTCTACAGTCTCGTTAGGTGAAATAAAATATTAATCATGAGCATTCCATTAAAACTACTTGCTAACTTCATGTCAGGATTTGTGGTTTTATTTTTATTTTTCGGCGCTGTCTTTTCTGGTAGTTATCTTATCATGGCAATGATTATTGCTATTACTTCCATTGCTGGTTATGTGTTATCGCGTATCCCATCAGAAAACAATAAAAAATTATTTTGGTCTTATGGTATCGCATACATATCAGTACCTTTATTATTCATTCTTTCAAGTTCTGACACCGATACAGACAGCTCATTAACTATGCGTCTCACATGGGCAGGACTACTTATAGTGCTATATGTTGCATCATTAATCGGTGGTATATCCGCATCAAGAAGCCCGCAGACATGAGCAAGCAACACCTAACAATTCGTTCGTGTGGGAATTTCACTACCCTGTGCTTCATCAAATACCTGCAATTTAACCGTTAGATTGAAAAAAACCTTTGACCTGTCTACAGCTTCATAGTTGAAACTTGAGTTTGACGGTTCTGGGCCGTTGATTCGTTCACCAATAGACAGGAATAAAGCTGATGCTGATATCAAAACCCAATCGAAAAAAACATGGCTATACGCAACACCTGAATGCGCCCCCTGATAAAGTATTCCCGCTTCTTTGCCCTGTGCTTGAAGCAGAGTGGGCTCCTGGTTGGATGCCTGAGAGTGTTTACACTGAGTCCGGTGTTTGTGAGCAGGAGTGTATTTTTATTACACCCCCAGGAATTCCCTCCGAGGTAGAGAACGCAATCTGGATAGTATCGAACCATGATCTAAAAAACTGGATAGTGGAAATGTATAAGGTTGTTCCACATCATTCGATTTCGAAATTGGTGATCTCGCTCTCTGGCGAACACAATAATCGGACGGCGGCTCATATCTCATACGAAATAACTGCAATTGGAATGGCGGGAAATGAATTCCTGGAAGAATTTACAAAAGATTGGTATGAGAAATTTATGTCGGATTGGGAAAATGCGATGAATCATTATCTGGATACAGGTAAAATGATAGCCTAAGCGTTCTGTCGCACTAAGGTTAATGACTCACTGGGTGCAAATATAACGCCTATCTCGTGTGTCCTTAATTGGATAGGGAATTACATGTTTACAGTTGGCCAAGTTGCAAAACGTTTTTCTTTATCAAGAAGCACACTACTGTATTATGATAAACAGGGTGTTCTCAAGCCGAGTGCTAGAAACAACTCTAACTATCGCATGTATTCTGATGGTGACGTTCAGAAGCTGGAGCGAATTGTCCTTTTAAGAAATGCTGGATTATCATTGGCCGACATTGTGAAAGTAATTGATAAGGATTTCGATGAAACAGGAAAAGTATTAGAAAATCGACTTTTTTCTTTAAATAAAGAAATTCAGGATCTGAGATGTCAGCAATGTGTGATTATTGATATTATAAAAAGGCAAGGGAGTATCAAAAATACAAGAATAATTACGATGGATATCTGGGTATCTATGTTAAGGGCTGCTGGCCTTGACGAACAAGGTATGTGGAATTGGCATATTGCATTTGAAAGTAGTTCTCCTGAAGCACATCAAGACTTCCTTGAGTCGCTTGGTATTTCATCAGAGGAAGTTACTTTCATTCGCGAACAATCGGTAAAAAGGTGATGGAGGGATTATTTTTTAACCACTAAATAGTCTGCTCCTACCTTACAGCGGACGCCTTATCGGTTTACTTCTAAAGAGCTGGATGAAGAGACTGGGTTGTATTACTTTGGGGCGCGGTATTATGATCCTAGGACGAGTGTTTGGCAAAGTGTGGATCCGATTTTAGGACAATACTTGGATGGTACGCCTAATAGCGGTGTCTATAATTCATTAAATTTGGCATTGACTGGTTATGGTGGATTAAATCCAGTTCGATTTAATGACCCTACAGGCCTCTTTAATGAAGATACTGGGGAGATAGAGAAAGGGGATACTCTTAATGCAATAAGAAATCAGTTAAATGCGAAATATAATACAGATCTATCAACTAGTGATATTGCTAATCGTAATAATATAAATAATCCAGATAAAATTTATCCTGGTCAGAATATCAAACCACCAGTACTTCAAGATAGAGCTAATGCACTTGCAGGAGAAGTTTCTAAACGTGGTAAGTTCTTGGGGAAAGGGGAGGCTGACTGGCTGTATCAAATAAACTCGGATAGGAATTTAGGTGTTACAGTTGATGCTAGCCAATTAACGTTTAAGCGTGATGGTAATTGGGTACGGGATCCGAAAGGAGGTAAAAAAGCTAGTGGTCATGTAACCGGAGATGAGTACTGGATACATGGACAAGGTACTGTGAGACATCGTCCGAATGAAACTTATGGGTTATATGATGGGAGCTATGATTTTGAAATGCATTCAGTTAGAGGGCTTAAAGATATTGTGCGGAATATTGGGACTATTATAGGTGCACCGCCAGCTGGTTTTCCTAATACACCTTATTCGATACATTATAAGGGTAATGTTAATGTGAAAAATCCTTGATGAACATTTGTAGTGACATGAAAAAAATATTTAGTGTGATGTTTGTATTTTTTCTTGCTTCGTGTCAAGGGTATGAGTCTATTCCGCTGGGTAATGATTATTATTTATCTGATAGCGATAGAAATCATATTTATATATATAAAAAAATGGATGATAAAGAAGGATTTAATATTGTAGTAGAACAGCATGTATTGGATTTTCAGGTTATCAGAGGGTATCTGTTAGTATTGCGAGGGGTTGCTTCAAGTCTTGACTGCTATGATCAAAATAATATACCAACAATTATTACCCATTACTCTGATAAGCGTGAGTACTGGGTGATTAATATGAAAGTGGGAAATATAAAAGGCCCTCTTGATAAACCAAATTATTTGCATATTAAAAATGAACTTGGTTTCGGAAATGTTGAGCTGAAAAGCAAGTATCATATTCAATCAAATACTAAGAGTTTTAATAAGTTGATTAGTGAATGTAGTAAAATAAAGTGGCATTAGATCAAGAGTTATCAATAATAAAGTTAGCGGCATAAAGGTGCAGTAGGGATTATTTTTTAACTACTAAATAGTCCGCACCTACCTTACAGCGGACGCCGTATCGGTTCACCTCTAAGGAGCTGGATGAGGAGACTGGGTTGTATTACTTTGGGGCGCGCTATTATGA
>JBDLIU010000472.1:0-3350 GCA_039714715.1 Bacteroidota bacterium | reverse complement strand
TACTGTGGCGCTGAAAGAAATACCAGGTTCCCTATTGCTAAGATTATCTCTTCTGTTGAAGAATATAAACTTCCTCCGGATTATGTATTGAAAGGTCAACGTAAGGTTAAATCAATCATGGTTGAAATTATTTCTACAAAAGGAGATAAAAAGGAATTCTTTTTCCAAACTACTGAACAAGCGAAAGAATTTCTTGATCAGTTTGATTACGATAAAGAATACTAGATCGCAGGTGATCTGATTAACAAATCTGAATTTAATTTACCGTTTTTATATATTTTGCACCATTCTTGTGGTGTAAGCGTTAAATATGAAGAAGCTTTTAATTATGGTTAGGAAAAACATCATTTATATAATACCACTCATTCTTGTTCTGGCGGCTTTTGCCTTATTGCCTGAAAAAAATGAGCTTGAATCATTTGAACCAGCATTGGAAATGCCGGAATTTATTCTGGAAACTCCAATTAGCGATACGATTAAAGTATTAAAACCTGAAAGAAAGAATAAAGAGGAGACCAGGTTAATAACAGCTTTGTTGCAAAATCATCATTTCAGGAAATTGCCACTTAACGATTCTGTTTCAGGTGTCATTTATGATAATTATCTGTCATCCCTGGATAATAATAAAATGTATTTTATCAAGAAGGATATTGAAGCATTTGATAGCTACAAAACTCATATTGATGATTATCTAATGGCTGGGGACCTAAATGCACCGTATCAGATTTTTGCGGTCTTTAAAGAGAGGTATTATGAGCGGATAGCTGCCGTGCGTAAAATGCTCAAAAAAAACAAGTTCAATTTTTCTATTGATGAAGAATTCGTATTCGATCGTGAAAAGTCAGACTGGGCTGAGAATGACAAAGCTCTAAATGAAGTTTGGAGAAAATACATAAAAAATGAATTGTTGAACCTGAAACTTACAGGCAAATCAACTGAGGAGGCCATTGATGTTTTAAATAAAAGGTATGATCGATACCAGACTGTAATACAACAATATAAGTCAGAAGATGTCTACCAGGTGTTTATGAATAGCTACACTGAGGTATTTGACCCGCATACCAATTATTTTAATCCGATTACAGCTGAAAACTTCAATATCGAAATGAGTAAATCGCTCGAAGGTATTGGTGCCAGGTTAACTAAAGATGGAGATTATACTGTGGTAGTAAGTGTTGTTCCGGGTGGTCCGGCTTTTAAGAGCAATCAAATCCATGATAATGATAAGATTGTTGGTGTTGGACAAGACGAAGATGGCGAAATTGTTGATGTGGTTGGTTGGCGAAATGATGATGTTGTGCAACTGATTAGAGGTAAAAAGGGAACAACCGTTCGGTTAAGCATTCTTAAAGCAGAAGATGGTGCTACGGCTATCCCTAAAATTGTTGTCCTGGTAAGAGATAAGATAAATATTGAGGATACACGGGCAGAAAGTAAGGTTTACGAATTCTTATATGATGGAGGAGAATTTAAACTGGGTGTGATTACCATCCCTTCATTCTATAAAGATTTTAAAGAAGCACATGACGGTATTGATAATTTCAATTCTACTACACGGGATGTTCGTAAGCTTATAACCGACCTCAAAGAACAAGGTGTGGATGGTGTAATGATAGATTTGAGAAGAAATGGCGGTGGCGCACTTGATGAAGCTGTTGAATTAACCGGATTATTTATTAAAGAAGGTCCTGTAGTTCAAATAAAAGACACATATGGGAAAACTATACGAAGGGATGACGAAGACAGTGAGGTATTCTATAATGGCCCATTAGCGGTGCTCACCAGCAGGCTAAGTGCTTCTGCCTCAGAAATATTTGCTGCGGCATTAAAAGATTATAAAAGAGCCCTGGTTGTTGGAGAACAAACTTTTGGTAAAGGCACTGTGCAGGATTTAGTGGCTCTGCAACCGTATATAAAAGCTGAAAAGGAAAAATTAGGCCACTTAAAACTTACCAGAGCAAAATTTTACAGGATAAATGGCGGTAGCACACAGAATATCGGTGTTACACCAGATCTGAAGTTACCTTCAATTTATGATAAAACTGTAGTTGGTGAGAGTGCTTATCCTAGCGCACTACCCTGGGATAAGATAAAATCAAGCAAGTATAAACTGGCAGACAATATCAGTATTGACCTGATCGCTGCTCTTCAATCAAAATATGATCAAAGGTTAGAAACTGACCTGGATCTTAAAGATTTGGTGGCAGATACTAAAAGGATGCGTGAAAATCAGCTGAGAACCTCTGTTTCATTAAATGAAGAGCAGAGAAAAAAAGAACAGGAAGAAGATGAGAAACGAAGAAATCCGCACCCTGAAGTAGAAGGAGAGATTGTTACGCCAGAATCAGGAGAAGTGAAAACCGGCAATCTCAAGCTAAAAGACATTTACTTGCAGGAAGGCCTTTTTGTTTTGGCTGATATGATTGCTTATCGGGATAGTTAACCTGTTTTATTCATTGCATAAATAGATATGAATTTTTCGGGTTAATATTTTAACTGGTTGTCAACCATCACTTTTTTAATTACCTTGGTATTGAAGCATATTACTGTGTTATAAACAGCAATATCTAACCTTATCCTTTATGAATGAAGAGCTTCTTAGGGCAATTGTAAAACTATTCGCTATTGTAGCCAAAGAGCGAATAACTGACGATGAGCGTAGCAACGTAAGGGATTTTCTGGCTATTCATGTCTCGCACGATTCCATCCCAACCTATATGGCGCTGTTCGATCAATTTGTTGAAACGGCCAACGCAGACCTCGTAGAGATTGAACATTCTGATGAAGATACCATCGAATATGTTGATGACTGGAACAACATAATGAATCTCTGCAAGCTGATTAATGAAGGGTTGACGAAACAGCAGAAACTGGACCTTATCCTTAAGCTAATGGAGCTTATGCTTCAGGATGGTATAATGTCTGAAAGGCAAAGCAATCTCGTGTTTTACATTGGCGAGGTTATTAATGTAGGCCAGCAGGAGATTAACCTGATCATCCAGTTTTTAGCAGCACAGGATATCGAAGAAATCGACTCTCCGTACTTTCTTGTAGTTGATGAAGGATCGGTAGAACATGAGTTCCAGAGTAAGCATATTATAAGACCTAAAATTACAGGTTCTATTTTCGTGCTTAGAATACCCAATGCGCAAACCTATTTTGTTAAATACCTTGGCATATCGGCATTAACCCTGAATGGCTTAAACCTCAGGAGTCGTAAAACATATATTTTTCCGGCAGGAAGTACAATCAGAGGTTCGAAAATGAAACCGGTTTTTTATTCTGAGGTAGTAAGCAAATTTCTATATGGCGGTAAAGACACCAGACTGTCTTTTGTTGCCAAGAATGTG
>JBDLIU010000471.1:0-3352 GCA_039714715.1 Bacteroidota bacterium | reverse complement strand
AAGTGCATTATCGGGGGAAAAGCAGCTATGGTCTCAGGAATATTATGTTCATAAAAGTCAAATTCTAAACTTATACCATAAAGTAACCAAACAGATTTCGGAGGAAATAAAAATTATATTAACACCTCAAGAGGAAGTTTTACTGGCCGAAACCAGGGAAGTTGATCCTGAAGCTTATGATGCATATCTGAAAGGTCAATATTATTGGGAAAAGGTTGACAAAGAGTCAATGCAAAAAGCTCTTGAATATTTCCAGCAAGCCGTTGAAATAGAGCCGGAATGGGCAGATCCCTATGCAGGCCTGGCCAATGCATGGAACGCGCTTGGAACTTTTTTTAGAGTCCTCCCGATTTCTGAAACCCTGCCGAAAGTATATAAATACATGAACAAGGCACTTGATCTGGATCCCAATTCAGCACAAGCACATTATGTAAAAGCTCTAAATGCAGTCTGGGGAGAATGGGATTGGGAACAAGGAGAAAAGGAATTCCTTAGAGCCATAGAGCTTAACCCAAATGATGCACTGTGCCACATGTACTATGCCCATTTATTAATGATACTGAATAGATCAGAAGAAGCAAATAAACATGTAAACTTCGGCCTGGAACTTGACCCCAAAAGACCCCTGGTTTTAGGGTTAGCTGGTGTAGTAATGAAGAACGATGGCGATTATCAATCTGCAATACTACATTTCGAAAAAGCTCTCTCCATCGATCCAAATTTTACTTTCGCTGAGGGCAATTTACTTAAGCTCAAATTAGGTGTTGCTTATAGTAATGGAGACTATAAAAAATGGTATGAAATGTGGAGTAAGAAAGTCCAGGGTAACTGGAGTGATGAAGGCAGGAATGCTGTACTAAAAGCCTTTCATGAAAAAGGACATATTGAAGGCATTGAGGAAATGTTTAAGATGAATGAGAAGTATGGGAATGCCTGCTATATGGCTGAATTAATAAAAGCTGAAAGATCTTTATATCTTAAAAATTACAACAAGGCAATAAAGCATTTAGAAAAGGCTTATGAAATGCGTACTATTAATGCATCCTACATAGGAACTAATTTGAATAATTTTGATCAATTGAAAGCCAATCCAAGGTATATCGAACTTCTCAAGAAGATGAACCTACCCCTACCTAAATAACTGCTTGTCTGTTTTGGGTTGTTTCAGTTATTTATTAAATATTTCGTAACTTAATGATCCATAACCTATTGCCATTAATTAAGTATGTCACGCCATCGTTTAGCCGCCATTATGTTTACCGACATCGTTGGGTATACCTCATTAATGAGCAGCAACGAAAGAAAGGCTATTGATATCATCAAAAAGAATAGAAGAATCCATTGGCGGCTTATTAAAAAATACAGAGGCAAATGGCTAAAGGAAATGGGCGATGGTACCCTGGCTAGTTTTTCCTCGAATGTTGATGCTGTAATGTGTGCTGTATCTATTCAAAAGGCAACTTCTGAATTAGATATCCCTTTGCGTATAGGCATCCATCAGGGAGATGTGATTTTTGAGCAGGCAGATATCCTGGGCGATGGCGTAAATGTAGCCTCCAGAATACAAGGATTAGCCGAAGCAGGTGGAATTGCTGTATCTGAAACCGTATATAATGAAATAAAAAACAAGGAAGGACTGGAATCTGAATTCCAAGGCGAACAAGTCCTAAAAGGGTTGGAATCCCCGATTGGTATTTACAAAATTTCATGCCACGACTTCAGTTTGCTTGATTACTCCATTGATACAGGAGAACTAATTAAACCGCTAAATGTAGGTAAAACGAAAACCATTTTTATTATAACATTAATTATCATTCTTGCTTATTCAATAAATTATTTCATGCCGCTAATGAAATCTACTGAATTTGAAAAGTCGATAATGGTGCTCCCATTCAATAATTTTACAGGTAATGATTCTTTAGATTATGTTTTTGAGTCAATGCATGCTTCGTTAATAGGTGACTTGGGAAGAATTGGAAAACTTCGAGTCATTTCACCCTACACATCCAAGAAGTATAAGGATAGCGGTTTGACTCTTGCTCAAATCGCAGCAGAACAGAATATTGATGTCTTCTTAGATGCTTCTGTTTTATGTTTTGGAGATAGTATTTGTTTTCAACCTAGTCTTATCAGTATAGATAAGGAGGAAAAACAACTTTGGTCAGATCGTTACACCAAAGACTTTAGCCAGATATTGAATCTTAATAACGAGGTGACAAGAGAAATCACGGCTGAGATTGATGTTACATTAACCCCACAAGAAGAAAATTTGCTTACAGAATCCAGAACAGTTAATCCTGATGCTTATGAAGCTTACCTCAGAGGTATGAGATATTGGGGAATGGGTAAAAAAGAAGATCTTGAGAAAGCACAAAAATACTTTGAGTTATCCCTTGAAATTGATCCCAATTATGCTTTAGCCCATCTTGGAATGTCAAGTATTTATGGAGGCCTTGTCATTCATGGGTTTATGTCTCCGGCTGAAGCCAAGGAAGCCAAGGAAAAATCGATTTTGAAAGCTTTTGAATTGGATAGCAACCTTGTTGAAGTAAGGACTTCATTTGCTCTTAGGTACACATGGGGAAAGTGGAATTGGAAACGTGCTGATATTGAATTCAGAAAGGCTATAGAAATCAACCCTAATTATCCTTTTGTTATTGCATATTATGGACAATACTTGACTATTATAGGTCAAATCGAAAAAGGTTTGAAATACAGTGAAAAAGCAATGAGATTAGATCCTCTAAATTCATTATACCATTCGATTCATGGTATGAATTTGAAAAATGCCAGGAAGTATAATGAAGCATTGATTCTACTAGAAAAACTCTGTGAAAATGAACCAGAACAGGGAATTGGATTACCAGCGCTATGGGCTGTTTACCATGAGTTAGAGCAATATGATAAAGCCCTGAAAATTGCTAAACGTATTTATAATCTTAAAGGGAATGAGCAGGCAACTACAGTCCTGGATGCAGGTTATAATGAAGGTGGTTATAATATGGCTATGCAGCGTACTGCTGAAATGATGATCAATCTTAGTGATTCAACATATATCCCTCCCTGGCAAATATGTACACTTTATTGTCGCGCTGAGATGAAAAATGAGGCTTTGGACTGGCTAGAAAAAGCATTTAATGAACATGATCCTAATATGACCTTCATAAGTGTCGATCCTCTGTTTGATTTCTTAAGAGAAGAAGAAAGGTTTAAGGAAATTTTAGAAAGCATGAACCTGCCTCTGTCCAAATAGCTGCTAATTAATTTCAATTGCTTTTCATCCGGCAATTCCTTAAATTTATTGCATACCAAACCGAAATGGCCCCTCAATCCTGGTTTCATAAGTTCAGGG
>JBDLIU010000470.1:0-3373 GCA_039714715.1 Bacteroidota bacterium | reverse complement strand
AGGTATCGGGGAAGGTCATGTTAAGATCATTTGATACCCGGGGCAGGGCTAGCAGGATTTCTGTGGTGGAGTAGACCTGGTCGCCTGGAGATTATTGTTAAGCAAAACCGCTTACCAAACCGAAAACCTGATACTTAGTAGAAACTGGTAATTATGATCATTCTATATGGATGTGTTGCTCCATATTTTTATCAGGCTTTCTTCCATATATTCTTAACGGAATAAGTTTATCAATAGCCTGTTTTTCGGAATTGACTAGAGAACCATAATCTCCACTAAATAGTCTACTTGAATACATTTCGCGAAGTTTAAACAGAGCAGAACTGATTGCATCGCACATGTTCTGATATTCGTCAATACTGGCCGCACGGTCTTTAGAAACTAGAATTTTGATGTCGATGTCTGTCCCTTTATGATAATTGCCAGTATTATAATCATCTATTTGCTCTATTCTTCTACTATATTCAGATATGATTTTCTGCTCAACATCTGCTAATTGCAGTTCTTCACGATCTATCATTATATCAGAGTTTCTATTCATAAGTACAACTATTGCGCCTTTCATGGGCCAGGGTCCATCCTTCAATTCTGGTACTTGAAATGGATCAATAAAATCAACTTCGAGTTCGAGAGTGTCGTCCTGACTGATGTTTACTAAGGTATTTGATTGAATATCAGGGATGTTGGGCTCAATATTAGCGAAACATAAAACAGTGAAGAGAATAGCAATGGTTGGAAGCAGGAAATATAATCTCCATTTACCTTTTTTGATACGAATGTTATTTATCATCTGTAATCTTGTTTTTGTGTTTGTGTTCGATAATCCATTAGCGAGTGAATACAATTTATGCCCTACACTATATTTAATTAGGGATAATTTGTAAGACACCGGATCAACTCCGGTTGAAAGAATCAGATCATCAACCTGGAATTCATGATAGAGTTTCTGGGCATTTCTTAATAGGAGATAAAATGGATTGACCCAAAAGATTGCATGAAAAAGTGAAAATAGCACATTGTCCAAATAATGAGATTTCTGATAATGCGTGATTTCATGATCTATAACTTGAGAAAAGTCTTTGTCATCGATGTTGCTGGGGATAACAATTCTTTTAAAATAAATGAAAGGAATAGTCACTTCATCAGACATCAGTACATCAAGACCATTTTCAAGCTTTAAGTATCCTGTTGATCTTCTTAATAGAGAATTGATCTTTATGTGTTTGTACATGTATATCAACAATGTAATAGCACTACCTATTAAGAGCAATGCTGTTACAATGACAGTCCAGTCAAGAGGAAAGAAGTTTGTTTCTGAGGGTACATTTCCCGGCTGGTAATTATATATTATGCCAATGACTGGAATATCCTGACTGGCACTTACAATACTTGTAGTGCTTAATAGTTTAGTGATTCCTACTTGTAATAACGGTAATATGGAAGAAAGGACTATTGATGAGTTTAAGAAGATCCTTACGGATTTGAAGTAGATCATGTTCTTCAACCAAATCCTATAGCATATCCAGCTGGCAAGGATATAAACATTTGCATATATATAATATTGAAGCAATGTCATTGTTTCTTGTTTTTGGCTAGATCAATCAACTCCATTATTTCTTCTAAAGTCAGGTCATTAGATTCCACAAGAGAAGACACTAGTGATTTATAGGAATTTCCGAAATACTTTTTTACGTCACGTTTAAGGTTACCTTTTACGAAGTCTTCCTTGGAGATAACCGCGAAATATCTATAGGTTGTCCCAAAATCTTCATGGTCAACTATCTTCTTTTGTTCAAGATTTCTCACCATCGTGGAAATCGTATTATAGTGTGGTTGAGGATCTTCAAAGGAAGCTTTAATGTCCTTTACAAATGAAGGTCCATGTTCCCACAGATAATCCATAATCTGTTCTTCTCTGCTAGTCAGTTTCATAACATAAGTATTTCACTAACAAATATAAACTATATTTTATAGTTATGCAACTAAAATTAATAGTTCTATCTTCTTTCAATTACAATTTCTATCATTAAAGAATCTATATCAATGAGTTTCAATAACAACTAAACTTGTCTTTTCTGAGACTGATCTTACATAATGATATTACAGATTGTATGGGGCTGCCAACATTAGTGATTCATTCAAAGAGCCGTATTTCATTCTATAATAATGGATTAGATCTCAACATGACACTTAATTACGACATATTGTAATGTATACTTGACTATATGCTATCTATACCTTACATTTGATAATAATATTAAACTAAATGACATGAACACTAATTATCTTCTACCAAATCGGTTTAAAACAATTGGTTGGTTTCTTTTTATACCAGGAATCATTCTAGGTATACTCTGGTTAATATATGAACCACAACCTAGATTTCTTGATGCCACTGTCTTTGCTATTGCCGAGTCTCTATTTACTTTCTCTTTCATTAAAAACAATATATATGATGAGATCACGGGACTTCTCATAATAATAGGCTCAATTTTCATTGCCCTCTCAAGAGAAAAATCAGAGGATGAGTATATTTCTAAAATCAGGTTAGATTCATTAGTTTGGGCTACATATATTAATTATACTATTGTCATCCTGGCAATTATTTTTGTTTATGATTTCGGGTTTTATTGGGTACTTGTTATTAATGTGTTTACCATTCTATTTTTCTTTATCATCCGATTTAATTGGGCTCTTTATAGATCAAAAAAACAAATTCAAGATGAAGAATAATATCAAAGTTGAAAGAGCCAAAAATAACATGACACAGGCTCAATTAGCTGAATTAGTAAAAGTAGCACGACAGACTATCAATGCTATTGAATTAGGGAAGTATAACCTATCAACAATATTAGCACTAAAAATAGCTTGTGTATTTGAAAAGCAGGTTGATGATATTTTTCAGCTGGAAGAGTCAGATTGGGAATCCTAATTTGGCTAAAAGTGTCAGCTTCCCGGAACCTCGACCAATTAAAACGTTAGAGAATAATCTTTAATTGACCTCCTCTGACCTCCTCCCATTTTTACGTACCAGTTGGAAGTAGAGAAACCTGACTATTCTGGTACTCCTCATGAACTTCATTCGGAGTTAAATCATTTAAAGAACTATGCGGTCTGAAGTGGTTGTATTCCTGCCTACAGAGGTTAAATAGCAGGTTTTTCATGGCAAATCCAGGAAAATATTGAGAAGTATTGTTAAAAAGAACCGAAAACCAAACCGAAAACGCAGATTCAAGCATATACGATTTCTAGTGACCTGAATAAGCGTAAGAACATGGAAAAATGTCAAAATAATGCAACCAATATCAAACCAATTTGTCTTTAGTTTAGCAACCTGTCTTGATTGTAGATTGGCCCAGTTAATCAGCGGAGG
>JBDLIU010000469.1:0-3405 GCA_039714715.1 Bacteroidota bacterium | reverse complement strand
CAAAGGAGACTTGATGCACCTATATACAGACTGTACCCAGTCATTATAAATGCAAACCCTACGTAAATTGGATGTTTAAACAGTTTATAAGGACCATCCACCACATATTTTTTTGGAGGAAAAGCGTTCATAGGAAGACCCTGACCAAAGTAGAATAATGCCCACATGCCCCAAAGCAACAATAGAAATCCTATTATTACCAGTGAGATGCCAAGGAGAGGACTTTGAATAGCTGGCCATGTAACAATTCTTGAGGTTAGGTAGCCCCAATACCAGAGGCCAACAGGTACGATTATGGTAAATAGGATAGCATATAGAATTTGACCAATATTTCTAGTTTTCATCGTAGTAGTTTCATTTTGTTGAAAAAAATTGACAGGGAGACTAAAAGAAATACAAGACCGTAGGTAAGGCTGTACAAAATAGATTTGGTTATTGAGTAATCAGAAAAAGATGAGGCAATGGCTGTTTGTGATGGATAGAATGCTGGTAGATATTCAATTATGACCTTATTCTGTGCATCAGCATAAAATATAGGATTCTGGAGCCATCCGGCATCAATATTGGCTAAAAGAACAATAAGCAGAATACCTTCAAGTTCACCTCTGACAATACTTCCTACTGCCAGACCATAAGTACCATAGATGAATCCTGCCAAAATGATTCCTGCCAATAATCCGGGATAATTGTCGATATCCATGAAGCATAACAAGATGAATGAGCTATAAATGGAAACAATTATGATATATACAGTTAGTACACCCAGATTGGCGATTACCAATTCTCCAGGTTTATAGCCACATAGAATTAATCTTCGGTTTTCATGATGATGCTTTTGAATAAGGTTTAAACCAAGGAAAGATGAGATAAATCCAGCTGAAGCAACTGCCATGAAGAGCATAGAAACCGATTTCTCACTTATTTCTAGAAAAACTTCTTCTGAAATAAATGCCAATTGGAAAGGTATGGATATATCGGCTGTGGTGTAATAAACTACCAATGAAAAAATTGATGGTAAGGCTATCAGGAGTATTAGAATGATTCTTTTTCGTATCGTCATTCTATATACCATCTTAAAGCTTTTTATGATGCGCCTTATGTTCATTCGAGTGTACCGTTTCTTAAATTGTAAATCTTATTGTATGCATTTGTGTCAGTAATCAGATGGGTTACCATAAGAATCGAACACCCAGAACTCTTAAGATCATTTACTCGATCCAAGAACAGTGTATATGTTTCAATATCAAACCCAGAGTATGGTTCATCAAGGATCAAGATATCAGGTGTGTTCATCAAAGCAATCGAAAGGTTTAATTTTTGCTTGGTCCCCCCACTCAATTGTTCAACTTTTCTGTTTTGGTAATCTGTATAATTGAAGTATGTGGTTAGACCATCCAGCTTATGCAAAATCTCCTTTTTGGACATATTGTATGCAGCACCAAAGTATTCGAAGTTCTCTTTCACTGAAAGGAGGGGAAAGAGTCTTGCTTCCTGTGGACAGTAACCAATCTTACCATTAATTGTTACTTTCCCAGTGTCAGGTTTCCAGTCACCAACGGCAATTTTTAGCAAAGTTGTTTTACCAACACCGTTTTCTCCTACAATCGCTACCATGTTCGATTCATTTACCTTAAGGCTAAGATTATCCAGGATGACATTTGATTTGATCTGTTTTGAGATATGGTCAAGGACTAAGCGCATTATAATAATCTAGTTAAAATCAACTAATTCATGAATAGCCCAACCTTTGCTGCGAACAATATCCTTCTGCTTAAGTGTACCATAGCTTCGCCATTTAGTTTCATCTGAATATAGAAATTTCACAGGGATGATCTTTTCAAAGCCAGGCAGGTATTTCATTATCATCTTTACTGTATTGAAAATCTTCTGTTCCGATTCGATTACACCAGACTGATCCAGTTCAAGAACAATATCTTTTTCAGGGATAACGATTTGTTTATCATTTACTTCGGCATTGTTAATAAAATTGCCATTGAGCCACACCCATTGCCTAGTTTTATTACCTTTTATCTGGATCCAGACCAGATTGTCAGTATTAGAACTATAGCGTCCCCATCGAAGAGTAGCCATATCGATATGCCATGGGCTATCAGTAAGTTCAAGCATTTCTACATAACCATACCCATTCAATTTCTGATTCCTAAAGTTCAATTTTACTATTGAATTAGGTTGATAGCAGTTCCAATGCAAGTATCCATTAGGGCTCTCGTGTAGTCTTGCCTCAATACTGTAATGATTTTGCTGCCAATTACCATCAATTTTTAATCTATAGTCCTTCCAAAATATTTGCATGCCATTTAATAGGGGCATGGAAGGTTTACTCATTCTGGTAACTACACTTGATTCTGAAATTGAACTAAGAAAAATAGTGCTAGAATAAGGCACTTTAAACCTTTTCCATTCTAAGGTTGCCACGTAACCAATAAAAGTTTCTCCAGAATCCGTAACACAATCCAGGTACCATTTCACAAGACGAAAGTCTGATTTCAGGGAGGTGCTCATGTCATGATTGATATGTTATGTAATTATCATCTATCTTTTTTAGTGGCTCTTCAGGAAACTCTTTAAGTACCTTTTTAAAATACTTCTTTGCAGGATTTACATAAACCAAAGGAAATGTTGCTCTAGCCAGGAGGGAGAATTGACCTTGCTGAAGTTTTTTTTTATGCTCCTTGAGTAGGTTTAATCCATGTTTTGCTTCCTGGATAAACCAGAGATAAACATTATCCGAATATCTATCATCAACCTCTTCTATTTTGATATTGAAATCAACAATGTCTTCCATCGGTATATTTACGTAACCAGCTCTTATATCTGATTCAAAATCCTGTAGGTCGTAATGGATTCTTGTTGCCAAACCAAGTGATTCAAGCAATTTATAATTATCAGGATTGTCATTAAAGACTTTAAGAGTTGCCCGGATAGTTCCTCTAATATCCATAATGTGGAAATGCTTCATTAATTCTTCACGAGGGAATACCCTGCTACTACCCAGCCTATTAGCATCGAATAGTAATGAATTTAGAATATCATGGGTTTCCTTTTTGAAATCAGATTCAAATTTTTGGGCAAGTTCAAAACAATGAAGCATCAGCCGATCAATATCATCCTTCGGATTAATAGGATTAACTGCAAAATCGATTTTGGATTGAATGTATTGAACATTGTTTTCATATTCTGCCGGAGATGGCAGGTCTCCATCTGCAATATCATCAAGATAACGCATTAGCACATAATAAAGCTCAAGGAAGTTCCCCCTATTCGGACTTAGTGAGACATATTTGAAGATTCTTAAGTATCGAAGAAAACTTTTATACTTCTGACTATTACGCTCTATCAGGTACTTAAAAACTTGCTGACGTAGTTCCCATATTTGTTTCTTAC
>JBDLIU010000468.1:0-3408 GCA_039714715.1 Bacteroidota bacterium | reverse complement strand
CATGCAATTATTATAAGGCAAAAAAGGTTGCTTATGACGTGCAGGATGGAGAGTGGTCGCCATCTAATGATGATGCCGATTACGAAGGTAAATATACAATGGAAGGTGCGTTGGAGGAATCTGTTAATACCATTGCTGTGAAGATTCTAGAGGATGTTGGTATTGAAACCACAATTGAAATGGCCGGCAAGATGGGTATAGCCTCAACTTTGCCTGAAGTGCCTTCACTGGCTTTAGGTACAGCCAGTATTTCACTGTTGGAAATGGTGACTGCCTATAGCGGTTTTGTTAATGGTGGCCTGAGGATAAATCCCTATATGATTGAAAGGATAGAAGATAAAAATGGAAACATCCTTTATCAACGAAAAGAGGTGAAAGGAGAAAGGATTCTGGATGAGAGAACCAGCAGGATGATGATTCATATGCTTGAAGGTGTTGTGGATGATGGAACGGCTCGTTCAATAAGAACACGATACAGCCTGCAGAATCATATTGGAGGTAAAACGGGGACTACCCAGAATAATGCTGATGGGTGGTTTCTAGCCGTTACCCCCAAACTGGTTGCAGGCGTGTGGACAGGAGGTATTTATCCGGAAATAAGCTTTACCGAAACCCGGTTGGGGCAGGGAGCCACCATGGCGTTACCTGTATTTGCCGGGTTTTATCAAAAACTTAACAAAAACGCTTCATATACATCCGTAACAAATGCCAGTTTCAAACCTATAAAAGAAGAGTGGGAAAAAGAATTGGATTGTGATCCATTTAAAGAAGATTTCAGGTTTTTTGAATGGTTGTTTGGTAAGGATCAAGATGAGAAGGATGATCGGAATCTGGAGACCGAAGAAAAAGAAGGTTTTATGAAGAAATTGGGTGATATTTTCAAGAAGAAAAAGAAGAATTAGTGAACATCATTTTGTGAGTGTATTAGATATTGCCTGACTATATGAAGAGTGTTTAATTTTGTATATTGAAATCCAAACAACAATATGATTGAAGAAATTGAAGAATTGGTAAATGCTGGCAGGTATTTCGAGGCCCATAACCTGGCGGTAGAATATTGTAGGCAACATCCTGATAATTTAAGGGTCAAACAGCTTTGTGGTTTGTCGATGTCAAAATCGGGTGCCAGAAATACGGCCATTAATTTCCTGGAGCCCTTACTGGAAGAATATGAGGATGATGCGGAAACAGCAGGTATTCTTGGTGGTGTTTATAAAGAGCAGTTCCGGATGACAGCCGATTCATCTTTTGCTCGCAAGAGCCTGGATACCTATCTAAGTAATTTTGAGAAGACCAGGAATTCCTATACGGGAATCAATGCAGCTACCATGTATCAAATTCTTGGTCGGGGTAAAAAAGCCAGAAAAATTGCGGAAGAGGTAATAGAAGTATCGAAAGAGAAAGACACTTTTTGGTCATTTGCCACTATTGGTGAAGCTTTGCTGCTATTAAGAAAATCGGGTGAAGCATACGAATATTATTTAAAAGCTGCCAGGCTTGGTGGTGGTCAATATGGCAAGCTAGGCAGTATTTATGCGCAACTGCTTGTACTAAAGCATTACATTAATGTTCCTGAGAATATCCTGGCGCTGTTTGCACCTCCCAAAGTGGCAGTTTTTGCAGGTCATATGATAGATTATAACCGGGAGACACCGAGGTTTCCTGAATCAATAGTCGATCAGATCAAGAATGCCATTGCCAATGAACTTAGAATACATAATATTAAGATAGGTTACTCTTCACTGGCAACAGGAAGTGATATTTTATTTGTTGAAGCGTTGCTGGAATTGGGTGGTGAGGTTAAGGTATTTGTTCCTTTTGATCGCGAGGATTTTCTGGAGCAAAGTGTAAATTATGCCGGTGATCACTGGGTAAAAAGATTTGAAAAAATTGAACAATCAAACAAGATAGCTTATATAAGTAAAAGAAAATACGACCACTCTGATGTACTCTTTAACTTCCTTGGCAAAGTAATGATTGGGGCAGCCATAATGCGTGCTTCTTCATTTCATGACAAAGCCTATCTGTTAACAGTTTCTTCTGAATCAGATAAAGTTAAAAAGCAGGGGGGTACTCATGATATTAGATCTATGTGGCCTGTTTCACATGAATTTATCAATATTAATCCTGATTTATACTTAGACCCGCTGGACAGGCAAATTAAGGAATCGGAAAAACCAAAGGAGGCTCAATATTTTCCGACTGAAAAGAATATAAGATATTTTATTTTAGGAACGTTTGAGGTTGAGGATGATAATACCAGGGACCAGATTGAGGAAGTTAAAGAAGTGGTGGCCAATGAGCTAATCGAGTTTCCTGGCACCAACCAATCAGGTGTTGACGATGAAGGAATATTTGCGCTTTATACCAAAGCTCATTATGCTATGGACTTCGCTTTACGACTGCTAAATATTGCTCAATCCAAAGGAATTGGTGTAAGGATAGCGCTTGAGGCTGTTCTAATAAAACGAGGAGCCCATCCCAAAACAGTAGTTAAAGAATCTTCGAACCTTAAATCGCTCGCTTTATCCGATGCCTGCTATGCCACCATGCAGTTTTCGGCAGCTCTTTCTGCTGAACAACCATGCAGGTTTGATTATCACCATGTAGGTATTATTACCGAAGGAAAATCAGATGAAGGCCAGGAGATCTATAAGATTGACCAGAGGATACAGACAGCACTTTCTTAGTAAACCTTTTCAGAGTCAGCAAGTTAACCATTAGTTTACTTGACTTTAATTAATAAAGTTCTTACATTGATTAGGTCTAACCAAACCGACCTAATTATGAAATTTAGCAGGATTTTATTACTCGTATTGTTTTTGTTTTCTTGTAATGGTGAAGAGGCTGAAGAATCAAGTTCAGATTATAATCTATCAAACGAGACTATTGAGTCAGAACAATCAGATGAAGGATCCCCATCGGATCCTAATATTCTTAGTGAGCATAAAGCTGGCAAAAAAATTCCTAATCAATATATTGTAATATTGAAGGCTGGAGATATGTTGAGTGATGATCAAGTTACTCCTATAGATAAATTGCCTAATGATAAAGAAACAAGAGAAGAAAGAGGTAGAGAACATTCTGAGAGGAGAAGAGGGAAAAAAGCGAAAATAAGAGAATTTGTTGAGAGCTTGGAAGATGATATTATTCCAACTGAGAATATTTCAAATATCTATACAGATGCAGTTGTTGGATTTACTTTTAATAAAGAATTAACAGATGATCAATTATCAACACTTGAAGCAAACGATAATGTAGCAGTTGTTATCCCGGATGTTTTTATAATACTGTCTAATCCTATAATGCAAACTAATCCTATAATGCAAACTAATCCTATAATGCAAACTAATCCTATAATGCAGGAATATGATATATATGAAGGGGTGAGTTGCGCAGTAAATGGAG
>JBDLIU010000467.1:0-3411 GCA_039714715.1 Bacteroidota bacterium | reverse complement strand
CCACCACCTAAGGTTAATCCATGAGGTGCCACTACAACCGGTACCGATGAGTACCGAACACGCATCATAGTATCCTGAAAATGCTTGATCATAAAGTTAAGTTCATCGTACTCCTGCTCAATGGCCAGCATAAATACCAGACCAAGGTTAGCACCTGCAGAGAACTGTGCCCCCTGATTTCCGATAACCAGACCTTTGTAATTCTCTTCAGCCATTGTAATGGCTTTGTTCACACCTTCAATCACCTCACTACCCATGGTATTCATCTTGGTATGAAACTCAAGGCCGATCACATCATCTCCCAGATCAAATATGGTAGCTCCGGGATTTGACCAAACCACATTGTTTTCACGAATGTTATCCAGAATAATAAAGGACTCAGCACCCGGTACTGATTTATAAGACTTGCTTTCGATATCGTAATACTGGCGAATACCATCTTTTACTGAATAGAATGTGGTAATTCCGGCTTCAAGCATATCATAAACCCATTGGTTGGGCTTATAGCCTGCTTCCTCCATTTTAGCCACTGTTTTTTGGACATCAACCTGATCCCAGGTATCAAACGGACCAACTCCCCAACCAAAGCCAGCACAAACCGCATCGTCTATCTTATACAGCTCATCTGAAATCTCCGGTATTCGATTAGAAACATACTGGAATAAGCCATAGAACGACTCACGGTAAAACTCCCCAGCTTTGTCTTTTCCGCCCAGGAGAACCTTAAACCTCTCTTTTATATTATCGATAGGTTTGGTAAGCTCAAGAGTGCCAAACTTTGCCTTCTGCTTAGGATTGTATTCCATTGACTCAAGATCAAGCGTAAGGATTTTAGTCTTTCCTTTCTCATCCTTGGTTTTCTTGTAGAACCCCTGCTTGGTTTTATCGCCCAGCCAATTATTTTCCTGAAGCTTGTTAATATAATCCGGCAGTTGGAATATCTCTCTTGCTTCATCCTCCGGAAGTCCCTCATATAAGTTGTTGGCCACCTTAATCAAAGTATCCAAACCTACGATATCCGAAGTTCTGAATGTAGCAGACTTAGGCCTGCCCAGAACCGGACCCGTAAGTTTATCAACCTCATCAATATTGAGGCCCAGTTTGTTCATTGCTTGAAGGACTTTAAGTATGGCATACATACCAATCCTGTTGGCAATAAAAGCAGGGGTATCCTTACAAAGCACTGTTGTCTTGCCCAGGTACTTATCCCCATAATCCATTAGAAAATCGATAATTTCCGGATCTGTTTTTGGAGTAGGAATTATCTCCAACAACTCAAGATACCTTGGGGGATTAAAGAAGTGCGTTCCGCAGAAATTTTTCCGGAAATCATCCGACCTGCCATCCAGCATAAGGTGAATAGGAATACCCGATGTGTTTGATGTTATTAAAGTACCTGGTGTTCGGTACTTCTCCACCTGTTCAAAAACCTTCTTTTTAATATCAAGGTTCTCGATTACCACTTCCATTACCCAATCGGCAGATTCAATTTTGGGCATGTCGTCTTCAAAATTGCCAAGTGTGATTCGGCTGGCAAATTTCTTGTTGTAAAGTGCCGCAGGTTTTGCCTTTAAGGTAGATTGATAAGCACTATTCACTATCCTGTTCCTGACTGCTTTATCCTCAAGAGTCAGCCCCTTAGCTTTCTCTGATTCGTCCAGCTCTCGGGGTACAATGTCAAGTAAAAGGGCTTCTACACCAATATTGGCAAAGTGGCATGCAATTCTTGAACCCATGATACCGGAACCCAGAATTGCTACTTTTTTTATTGACCGTTTCATTTGTTATTATTTGGTATACAAGGCAATGATGGCTAAATGCCCTCATTTCTAGCCTTTATTTAATTTATGTTTTCTTTAATATGTTGATTTACTTTAGTCATAACTTCAAAGAATTTTTCCAAATCCTTTAATGGAATTTTCTCACGTATCTTATCATTAAACCCCCTCACTGTTTTTCTTGATATCTCTTTTCTTCTCTTACCCTCTTCCGTAAGGAATATTCTAACCGACCTGCGGTCTTTCTCATCTTGCTTTTTATAAATAAGTCCTTTTGTTTCCATGCTTTTCAGCATCCTTGTAAGACTACGCGATTCCAGCCCCATGAGTGGAGCTATTTTAGTAGCAGGTGTTCCTTCTTCACTATGGATATTAAGTAAGACAAATCCAAGGGAAGTAGATATATCATGTTTCAAACCGATCTGATTATACATACGATAGATCGCAAGCCAATTGGCACGCACATGATAATCAATCGTTTCTTCGGGCTTCATATACCAAATCTACAAAAATATGTTATGCGTGCATACTAATTTTGAAAAAAGTTATGCACGCATACTAATTTAAATATTTGACGCCTCTAACCCGAAATATGCAATAGAACTTTCCCTGCCTGCCGGTCAGGCACGGTATTCCGACCCAAAATAACTGTGAATCAGCCACTTTGCTCAAGCTATGTCATTAAGCATCCGTCAGCTGACGGATGCTTATCTTCCATAACTTGCTGATTCTTTGTTCTTTTGAGTCTCATGACGAAATCTATCGCATAATTCGGGTTTAAAGTATTATCATTTTCTTACTTAAAAAGTCTTGGTTTCACTAAATTTAGACATCCAAAACCTGAGTCATGAAAACCATTCGAAGCCTTTACCTGATAATTAACTATAAAACATTAATTGTAACTGCCTTATCGCTTGTATCAACATGGTTATGTATGCGATATGACTACGAGGCTAATTTACCACTTACGTTGGTCGGTATAGCCATTGTGTTTCCTGTGGTCTTTTCAATTGATAGTGCTTACAAAAGAAGAGAGCGAGCACTGGCCTTGCTTTCAGATTTTGATGCACATATGAAAGCCTTGTATATGGCCCCCAGGGATTGGCAAGCTAATGTAGACGATGAATATTTACAAAAATTCAAGAAGGACATGGTAGATGTTTATGCGGCCGTCAGATCATTTTTTGTAAATGAAAAGCATAATGAAGAAGATGAGCACAAAATTTCTGATGCTATAGATCGGCTTTCAGTCACTTCTCAAAAATTACGCGATTATGGGGTGGAAGTTGGAGAAATGAGCCGGGTTGATCAATATTTAAGTAAGATGTTAGTTGCAATTGAAAACTTAAAAACTATTTATTTCTACAGAACACCTATCACCCTGCGTGCCTATAGTCGTGTTTTTATTTATAGTTTCCCTGTACTGTATGGTCCGTATTTTGTCTATGCAGCTAAGAGCTATTCTGTTGGATTGGAGTACATGATGCCTGTACTATTTAGCTTTATCCTGGTTAGCCTTGATAATATCCAGGGTCATTTGGAGAATCCTTTCGATCAGGTAGGTGAAGATGATATTAAATTTGATGTAGAGAAGTTTGAGCGGTTATTGAAGTAGCACTTTTGCTGGTTGTAG
>JBDLIU010000466.1:0-3414 GCA_039714715.1 Bacteroidota bacterium | reverse complement strand
TTCAGACTCCTGTGCATATTGGATATTTTCTTGTGTTGCCAGGAGTAGCTTTGATACCATGTGCCAGTAAATGGAGCCAAGGCCTTCGTATCCGTAAAATGTTCCTGACCTTCCGGTGAATGATTTGTGGTTAAAAACATCCTCAAAAGCATCCAGGAAATTATTGTATTCCACTTCAACCAGGTCTTTGTAACCATGCTTCGATATTATATCAAGCTGCGCCCTAAGATCATCAGCATTATGGAATGAGCCATTGAAATGATAGTTACCATCTGTATCTCTTTCAACCAGGGTATTATCACCGTCTGATTCCAGCTGTTTTATCAGTTTAGAATTATTCACAAACTCTTTAGGAATATTGTTTCGATTAACAAACAGTGGTAACTCGCGATCAGGGTAGAGCATATAACTATATTGGTCTTCCCTGTATATCTTGCTTCGTTTTAAAGCATCCATGACCGATACTGCCTCATCTGCTTTGAGTGTTCCTGCACTCAGAACAGCAACCTGTCCCTCTAACATTTCGTAGAGATAGTTTACTTCAACGCTGTCTTCATTTATCTCAATAAGGTTGTAGGCGTGATAAAGACCATCAGGGCGTTTGTTTGTTTTTATCGACTGTAGAGAATAGGAAAGCGCTTTTTCCAGGAACTTAATAATACGGCTTGCATTGACCTTATCTCTCTTTCCGTTAAATCCTTTATATGCTTCAATTCTGTATTTCTCACCGGCAATACCTAATTCATCCATTATTGATTTACGCTGACTGTCAGAGAACTTTCCATCAGGTAATTCATGTGAATTAAATATTTGATTCAATGTTTCAAGAAGCTGGCTTACTGGTTGATTTAATTCAATTTCCTTTTCTTCCAGATTTCCAAAGAACTTTATAGAAAATTTTAGAAAACGAACGAGGTAATATAATGTCACCATGGATGTTCCATTTCCAACCAGTGCATTGTTGGCATCATTCCATTCAGGTCTTTGTGTATTTAGCCAGATTCCTGCATCAGGGATAAAGTTGTAGAGCTTTGTAAGCACCATAACCAATAGCTTCTCCATTAAGTTAGCTCTGAGAATTTGGTTATTGCTATCCCAAACCACCTTGCCATCTGCACCAGTAATATTTACCCTTTGGTCAATAATTGCAGCCAGTTCATGGTCAAAATCGATTGTATCTTTTGGGTTGTTCAGAATTTCAGCATAGCTTTTTATTCTGTATGGCACATTGGCGTAAACAAAAATGTCTTTTGTCAATAAGTCTTCTAATATACCAGGATGATGGTTATGAGATATCTCCAGTAGTTTTAAAAGGTATATAATTTGATGATCACCCCAGTATCCGATAAATGACCAGGGGTCATTGGGCTCGATTACTTCCCAGTCAATACCTTCTCGTGTTATACGGTATGGATTATAGCCGTCAATAGTTGAAGCATTTACAAACTTGATGATCATACCTTCAACATATTCTGGATAGGCTAAAGACAGAGCCTCCCAGTTTTGAAAAATATCCCGCCAGTTCCCTTCATAGGTTTTATTTTTTTTACCGAACTCATCTTTCAATTCAATTGAGAATGTATTCCATGGTCTGCTGGGATCTCCATGTCTTCTGCTAAAGGATAATGGGAGATATTCATAGCATATTCTCAGTAAGTCAATATTTTCAGCTTCAACAGCTTTTCTAACGAGATTCTGATAGGTGGTTTTGTCACCAAGCGATTCGAGATAACCAGATTGTTCTTCACTAACCTGCTTGTTGATAATACTGAAATAATCTTTGAGGTCGTCAGTATATACTTCATACTGGTCCTTAAACACACCACCTCGCATGATATTGAATAACACATTAGAAAAATGTCTTCCAGTACTTAATTTATCTTTAGACAGTTGGATTCCATCTGCCATGCCAACACGAGCCAACAACTTTTCTGTGCCATCCTGTATATCTTTACCTAAGGTCGATTGAAACTTAGACCTGTCATTTAGTAATCCACTCAGATTAAGGATGTTCTTCATAGTTTGATTAACATCACTAACGATAAACCAGGTGGCTACGGCAGAAGGGGAGACCTCTTGTTGACTGTGAATAAAAAATGCCCCTCTTTCTGCCCTGATGTCTTCTTCACTAACAATATCTTCTCCTTTTCTGAAAGCTGACAATTGCACTGATGATAGTAAAAACTTCTCCGATGGCAACCCAACAGAATATGCTACAGTGGCCAATAATGCTTCACTGGGCTCAGGTTTGTCAACGATCATTGCAGATAATGAGAATATTCCAATTCCACTGTCTTGATCCAACTCATTCTTTTTGTAGGCATCTACCAGGGTGCTTCTCCTGTTTTGCAGGTCACTACTTACGCCATAAGGAAGGATATTTTGAATGCCATCTAAAATTTCAACAAAAACCTTTTTTACTGATGTGTTTGTAAGTGAAGATTTCTTTACGAATCCAAACTGATCTGAAAAAGTCCAGAGATACCGGAATGCTAACTCAAGATCTTCATTGACCTCTTCAAAAAGAATCTTATTGCCTGCTTTATTCTTATAAATATTACGAGTTGACTTATAGGCTCCATTATATCGCTCCGAAAAAGGTTCCCAAAGGTAGATTCTATCATCTCTTGTAACCTTAAAGATAGATTTAGAACCTGTCGTTTCAGCGGAATCTGTTATTTTATCATCAGTGTAATAGGGGAAGAGAGCGTTGTCAGCATTCTTTCTTCCGGTTGATATTCCTCCATTACTGGAAATGAACATCCAGTGGTTAGAATCACTAACGATAGTCATAAAAAATGGCCGCATTGAATCGTAGTTGCCAATTTTAAAGAAGTCTTCGGCATCTACCGAAACAAATTCACCTTTTACGACCTTATCTATATTTTCTATTGGTGTATTGCCAATATATATTTTGGAATCACTCATAATATGGTTTACAATACTTTAACTTCTTACTTGATTCTGCTATCGAGAATATAACTCAATGTAAGAAAAAATAATGAGGCAAGTATAACTACAGCCCTTATAAGATGAGATTTAACAAAGGTTTAGTTTACATAAAATGGAATATTAGCAGTGGCAGCATGGTTATTGCCATCAAGAATATAAATAAAAGCCCTGTATGCGCCACTTTCTAAAGGTGCTTTAAAGATTAATTTGCCTTCTATTTCTGACAGCACAAGTCCTTCAATAGCATCTGGTTTTTCTTCAAAGTCTCCACCATCTTTAAGATCAGTGGCTTCCTTTAACACCTCAAATCGCCATTTTATTTCATCCTGATCATGATCGGCAGCATCATAGGATAAGGTAAGCTCTTCACCGGTAGTGACTTTAATATTATCAAAAGCTGTTTTACCATTCAGTGTTACATTGGCAATTATCGGAACCCTGTTAGATGGCCACTGATTATCA
>JBDLIU010000465.1:0-3417 GCA_039714715.1 Bacteroidota bacterium | reverse complement strand
TGGTTTATCCTTCTTGTCCCTTAATTTAACCCAAAGATTAAGGTATGAAAGTACATCTGAGGAAAAGGAAAATGCGATTGAAGGAGGGTACCTCAAAGCCCCGCTATTCCTTGTATTTGGACATATATTATCGCAAAGGCAAACGTAAACGAGAATTCCTGGGCATCTACCTTGAACCCAACGATGACAAGACTTACAGAAATGAGAAGTTGAAATTGGCCGAGAATATCAAGGCCAAGCGGATGATGGAGTTAGCCAATGAGGAGCATGGATTCCCAACCAAAGAAAAGCTAAACCAAAACTTCATTGCTTACTTTGAGAAACAAATGAATAAGCGAGAGGGGAATTCAAGGACGGCTTGGCTTAACACTTTCAGGCACCTCAACGACTTCTGCAAGGGGACCGCATTATTTACAGAGATTGACCGGGAATGGCTTGAAGAGTTCATAGATTACCTTCACACTAAAGTATCCCCTTCCTCAGTATCTACATACTTCGCTAAAGTGAAATGTGCTTTGAGTGAAAGCGTAAAGGATAAGATTCTAATTCAAAATCCATCCTTTTTCATTGATCCAATACGGGTCCCAGAGTCTAGCCGGGAGTATCTAACCATTGAAGAGATTCAAAGGATTAACGATGTGGATTTCCATCATGATGTAGTGAAGCGTGGTTTTCTATTTTCATGTTTTACTGGGTTGAGGTATGGGGATATCGCAAGCCTAAAGTGGAGCCAAATCCAAGAGGTAGACTTCAATGGGAGTGGAAAATCATTTGCTATTCATAAGCGACAAGCCAAAACCGGGAATATAAACCATATCCCACTTAATGAAACGGCCTTAAAGCTCATCGGGGATAGGCAGGCAAACGAAGCCCTAGTATTCAATTTGAAGTTTAATGTAGTACATATAAGGCGGCTACTCCAAAAGTTGCTAGACGCAGCTAAAATCAGCAAAAAAATCACCTTTCATTGCGCTCGCCATACTTACGCAGTATTGCTTCTTGCTAATGGAGCAAATTTGATGACTGTTAAAGAACTTCTTGGGCACCGGGATATAAAGTCAACACAAATCTATGCTAAGGTCATTGATGATAGCAAAGTATCTGCCGTTAAGTCCTTACCTTCAATACAATAAAGTGAATGTTGAAAACTTCTGTATAACTAACATTCTACCGTTTTCATAGAAAATCATAAAATTTTCACGCTTATCTATTGTTTATCAGCGATTTAACCTAAAATCAGGGTGTATTATTGGGAATACCACTACCACTATTAGATGGTACAACGTTGTACCCAATAATTCATAACAATCATGAAAAACATTGATTTCTCGACCTTTAATAAAGGTCTGTACATCCGTATGTCCCACACTGAAAAGTGGGAAAAAGGTAAAATTGAGGCTATTAGGGTTTTCTTATCTGAAAATAGTCCCGTTCCGCCTGAGAAAAAGAATGATCTACCTCAGTTCATTTTAAATGTTGAAGAAGGCTCAAAGAGCACAACATTAAAGTATCCACAAGAATTTCTCGTAACCGAACTAGATCTACCAAGTGCAATAAAAAAGCAAATTGATAGTAATCTAGTGTTAAAGGAAAATTGGCAACAAAGATTTATGCAGTGGTATTCTGAATTCCAGAAAGCAAATATTCCCTATTGGTTGATGTATATAACGCCATCAAGAATGGGAATCAGGTTTGTTATTCAGTCTGAAGTACTGATTAAGAATGCGGCAATGTATAAAGAAGCATGCCTACAATTCCTTAAATTACTTGAATCCTATGGCGTTAATGCAGATTACCATGATTTAGTATCTGTAAACCGAGGCTGGTATTTCCCACCAGATAAAGAATTCTGTCATTTGAAGGGCGAGAGCTTCAAGCCTGAGTTATTGGACTTAACAACGCTTGATAAGAATACCATCAAAAAGGCTAACAGAACTAAGTCGGAAAATAAGGAAAATTTAGATCGGTTAATTCAGCAAATTGAAGAGAAAGAAATAGATATTACTGTCGAATATCTAGACTGGATTAACAGTGGCTTTGCCTTGGCAAGTGAATTAGGTGAATTAGGTATAGATTATTTCCATCGAATTAGCAGGTTCTATCCTGGCTACAATACCCAGGCATGTGATCGGCAGTTCAATTTTTGTCTTAAATCAGGCCGTGGTGAAATAACAATCAGGACACTCTTTTTTATAGCTAAGAAGTATGGCATTGTTTTATCACAAAAGAATAGCAAGGCTTCAGAGATTTTCTGGGAAATGACGGATAAAGGACTGAAGATAAATTACAGTGCCTATTTTAATATGCTTCATTCAAATGGTATTGGAAGGCTTAACAGAGAAAACAAAAATGATATAGTATTTATTCAAGTTAACAGAATTAATAAGACTGTTAAGCCAATTGACAAATTCGGAATTTCTGATTTCACGATGCAACACATAGCTGCTTTGGAAATTGAGCCTGATTTAAAAGAAGGGATTGAAAATGCATTTCTGAGTGACACCAAGGTCTTAATGCCAAAAAACTATGCCGCAGTAAAACCAATTGATATCGAGTTTATGAAGGACTCTGCTTCGAATATGTATTTGTTCTTTTCAAATTGCTACATCGAAGTCAATCACAAAATGATAGTTCAACATGAATATAGTGAACTGCAAGGCTACATCTGGGAATCTCAGATCATTCCATTTGATATTAGTCTTATACCATATCGGACAATTAAAAAGAAATCGGAATTCTCCCGGTTCATTCAAGATGTTACAAGTGATTTAGAACATGATGACAATTACAAAAGGTTTCAAAGCATAAAAACGGCAATTGGTTATTTGTTGCATACGTTTAAAGATCCGGCAATACCAAAATCAGTTGTATTTATGGATGCTAGTCTGAACAAGGATACTAAAGGCAGAACTGGAAAGGGCATAGTTAAAAATGCACTCAGTAAAATGAGAAAACTTGCATCTGAGGATGGTAAGCGATTTAACTTCAGATCTCAATTCAGCTTTTCACAGGTAAGCATTGATACCGATATTCTTTTCATTGATGATATAGCAAGTAGCTTTGATTTTGAAATGTTGTATTCCGTTCTAGCAGAAGGCATTGTGGTTGAACAGAAATATAAAGATAAATTCCATCTCAGTTACGAGGAAAGTCCCAAAGTCCTTTTAACAACTAACTACGCAATACGAGGGGATGGGGATAGCTTTGAAGGCAGGATCTTTGAATTTGAGTTCAGCGATTTCTACCGGCTTGGATACTCACCTAAAGAGCGGTTTGGGCATTTATTATTCAATGATTGGGACCAAACGCAATGGAACTTGTTTTATAATTTCATGTTGTTCTGTGCAAAATCTTATCTAAAGCTTGGTCTGAGGCAGGCACCGTTTATAAACCTACCAACAAAAAGAATTGTAGCGA
>JBDLIU010000464.1:0-3423 GCA_039714715.1 Bacteroidota bacterium | reverse complement strand
TTTGCTATCGATGAATGGAGAAGCAAGCCGTTCAAGCCTCATGTAGTGGCTCGTTTCAGACCAGCTGCTTATCAGAAGGCTTTGCTGATGAAATATATCGATAACCTCACAGAATGGGGCGATTATCTGTTTAGACAAGATACGATGGAGTCCATTGTACAAGCAACCCAAATGTATATTCTTGCCGACAAACTATTGGGACCGAAACCACGTATTGTGCCGTCTATGATTAAAGCACCGTATGAAACTTACAATCAGGTCGAGGATAAACTTGATGCTTTCAGTAATGCCTTGATCGATTTGGAAAATATATTGCCTGACTTGTCCGAATTGCCTGAGGGTGGAGCAGAGATGCCACCTTCACCTGTCACCTTGTCTATGCTCTACTTCTGTATACCTCAAAATGACAAGATGCAGGAATATTGGGATCGTATAGCTGACCGTCTATTTAAGATTCGAAATTGCCAAAACATTGAGGGTGTCGAACGTAGTCTTGCACTGTTTGCGCCGCCTATTGATCCTGGTATGCTAGTCCGTGCTGCGGCGGCAGGGCTT
Source organism: Bacteroidota bacterium (assembly GCA_039714715.1). GTDB lineage: Bacteria > Bacteroidota > Bacteroidia > Cytophagales > Cyclobacteriaceae > S012-113. The sequence continues at coordinate 2,868 of JBDLIU010000464.1, read as the reverse complement.
GATATCTCTTCCATTCTGGCAGGTATCAATGCCCCAACTCCATACTACCGTTTCAATGTGTTGTCCCAAAAGGCAACGGAGTTAGTACAGGAAGTACGAGGATTGGGTAGTTCATTGTTGCAAGCATTGGAAAAGAAAGATGCCGAAGACATGTCGCTTTTGAGAAGTGAATTGGAGATTAAGGTACTCAATGCTGTAAAAGATATGAAGTTGCTTCAGATTAGTGAGGCTAAGGAGCAGATTGAGATTCTGAAAAGAACGAAAGCGGTTACAGAGGAAAGACACGAGTACTATAAAGAGATAGACTTCATGAGTCCGCTAGAAACAACTTCTCTTGCTATGAATGTAACGTCAACTGCTGCTTTTACTGTTGGGTCTATTATGCAAGCTACCGCGGGGGCAGTTGAACTTACTCCCGACGTAACAACTGGTGCTGCTGGGTTTGGAGGATCCCCCGTTGCGACTGCAATAGTTATAGGAGGGACAAAAACCGCTAGTTCCATAAAATCTTTTGCAAGTGCTTTACTGCTTGGTTCCCAAATCATAGATAAGATTGCAGGTGGTATTTCTACAATTTCAAACTATGAAAGACGCTATGACGACTGGAAACTCCAAGAACGTTTGGCAAAAAAAGAGTTGAGATCTATCGAAAAACAAATAGTTGCTTCAGAAATTCGCAAAGAAATTGCAGAAATTGACTTAAAAAACCACGAGCTGCAGATTGAGAATTCCAAAAAAACAGATGAGTTTATGCGGTCTAAATTTACCAATAAAGAGCTCTATGATTGGATGATCGGGCAAGTCAGTTCAGTGTATTTTAAATCCTATCAATTAGCACATGATTTTGCCAAGAAAGCTGAAAGAAGTTACAGGTTTGAGTTAGGCAATGATGATTCATTTATTCAGTACGGGTATTGGGACAGCATGAAAAAGGGTCTGCAAAGTGCAGATAACCTTCTTCATGACATCAAACGTATGGAAACAAGCTATCTGGATAAGAATAAGAGGGAATATGAATTAACCAAACATGTATCTCTGTCTATGCTTGATCCTTTGGCATTGGTCAGGTTGCGGGCAACGGGTGTATGTGACTTTGAAATTCCTGAGGCCATTTATGACATGGATCATCCGGGACAGTATTTTAGGAGAATAAAATCAGTTAGTATCAGTATGCCTTGCATTACGGGTCCTTACACATCAGTCAGTGCCAAATTATCATTAGTAAATAACAGGTATAGAAAGAATACAAATCCTGATAATCTTGCAACCACAGGATACTTAGAAGACCTTGGCAATGATGAACGCTTTGTTTACAATATTGGAGCCATTCAATCCATCGCTACCAGCAACTCACAAAACGATAGCGGCATTTTTGAATTAAATTTCAGAGATGAGCGATATTTGCCGTTTGAAGGATGTGGTGCTATCAGCAAATGGCGACTCGAACTTCCTAAGGAGGTGAAACAGTTTGACTACAATACTATTTCTGATGTCATTTTGCATGTTAAATATACTGCACGAGAAGGTGGCAGTTCATTAAAAAGTCTGGCTGAATCAGTTTTGAAAGAAAAATTGATAGAAATAAAGCAGCAACTTGATCAAACTGGATTACATATTGCTTTAAATATGAAGCACGATATGGCAAACGAATGGCAATTACTTATGAAAAATGGGACAATTGATATGACAATTGATAAGTCGAGATTACCATATTTTGTTCAATCGCTTGATGCAGAAATTGAAAAGGTTGTTTTTATTGCACGGATAAAGAACAATCCAGTCAGCTATGCAATTAATGTTAATGCAACAGCAACAAATTTATCAAGAATTGATGAGTGGGCACTGTGTAAAGGTGATAATTCTGATATTGAGCTTGGTACATCCTTTGAATTATCAGGAGAGCTAGCACAATTAGCCGATCTTGAAGATTTGATGATAGTGGTTAAATATTGTTTTTAATAGGTTGTTTTGAAACCGCCAGGCACATTGACATTGTTACAAACATATGTTCATATGAAGAAAAGCGAAAGAACCTGTAATTTAACATCGATAAAGATATATGGATGTGTTTTTCTGATTAGATATACATTGGAATAATAAATATAAGGAAATAAAAGTTATGAACAAAGAGTTGACTAAAACACCGGTTTTTATATACATAGTACTCTCTGGAGTGAGTGTAATAAGTGCTCTTATTTTTTTTCACCTTGGGGGCAGTTTGGCAGAAATGACTGGTAAAACAGAGTACGGTTTTTCTTTTAAAGCTGGGGGTGCACTTGCTGGTTTCTTGATTGTTATGTGGGTTTCTATAAAGCAATACTTTGAGAAGATGATAGGAGATCACCTTGGTGCTATGGATGATGTGTTAAATAAATTCATGGGAGAATGGTATATGAAAAATATGGTACCTGTGAAGCTTAAAGTCTCTATGGAGAATCTTATCGAAAGAATTAAATACATGAAAGGTAGATAGGTAAATATACCAATGAGGAGACTAAAAAAACTATGTTACGACTTAGGAAAAGACATATAGTATAGTGTATATAGGTCAGTTAAAATTCAACTTGCATGATAAGCTAAAATGATGCAAAATAGACTATTTAGAGGGTACTTCATTAAAAATTATTAATATATTAATAGCTAATATATTAACTATTAAATGTAAATATTCTTCTATATTAAAAAGTTGTTTGGTCAGATTTAAAAATTTCAAACCCCGTGTAGAGCGCAAAAGGACACTTTTTTGACAATAGCTAATATATTAGCTATAAATATTTGAACCATATATTAAGGTTTGGACTAGATTAGTTTAATCTCTTGGAGATTACGCTAAGGATTGAATTACAAGTTTCATCGGAAAGTTTAGCT
>JBDLIU010000463.1:0-3433 GCA_039714715.1 Bacteroidota bacterium | reverse complement strand
TCTTGAATAGATACGCTAATATTTTATGGAATGCTAAATTTGCTCCAAAGGCATCATCTACATTCTTGATCTCATAATCAAACTGAACGGGGATAAACAAATTTAGAAGGTAGTGTAAAAACAAGAATAAAAATCCCAAAACCATTATTAACTCACCACCGGGCATAGCAAAAGTTCTTAAAAACAAAGCAACAATTATCATGCTCCAGCAAACCCAATGTATTGTTGCATTTACCCGGTAATAAAACTCCTGCATATTAATGTAAAATGATTTTAAGCGGGTTCTGAAATTTCCTAAATGGAAATAAAATAATGATAGGGTAGATATAAAAAATAGTATTAATGAGATCCATACTGATATAAACAGCCCTCCTGTAATTATTATGATAAAGAACATTACAACGCCAAGTGTTCTGAAGAACTGCATATATTCCATTATTGGGAGTATCTCATCTTGCTTCTTGTACCCCTTTCTAAGCAGGTCTTTAATTTTATTATTGTAATAATTGATAGCCTTGGGATCTGCATTGTCTTTTAGGATAAGGGTCTCCTCTTTAACATTCATTGCTTTTGATAGCTGCAAAAACCTGTCGATATAGTCGGTTAGTTTGCTGAACCGTAATCGAGAGGCAATTACAGCAAGGAAAAAGATAGAACAGAGTAGTAGTTGATAGCCAAGTAAGGCCAGAATTCCACTTTTACTTAGCAAGAATGAATAAGACACAGATATATCTTTTACCGGAGAGTCTATATAATTGCCCAGTACACGCAGGAGGTGATGATTAAAGTCTGCAATAGATGAAAGCGATAAACCTCCTTCAGAAACCACCTGGAGATATCCGCTAAATGCCAGTGCTCCAAATAGAGCCGCCTCAATCACATAGGCATTCATTCTTTCATTTTCGGCCTTAAGGTTTACTTCAAGGTTTACAATCTCCTCATCATTTTGGTCAGGGGTTAGCTCGCCCGAGAGTTCACGGTGTTCCTTATCTTCTATTTGCTGTCTGATATTCAAATAAGTTGGTAACTGCTTGGAGAAATTGGTTTGTAAAATAAGCAGATAGCTACCATAAAGTAGACTTGTAATTATCACTGCCATGGAGTCAAACTCTAATATGACGACAAGCAGATTAATCATTGAGGAAGATAGAAGCAGTATAAAGATCAGGAGATAGTGCCAGGCTGTGTTTTTTATCCTGATCCGGATATTTTCGATTTTAATTTGAGAAATAAATGACTGTGTACTTTTAATGATATTTTTATCTCTGAAAATAGCAAAGCTGAATATGATTATTGGAATTATAAAAAGCTGGACAATCCAAAAGATTTCAAAGGGCAACAAATCCCATCCCCAATTTTGAAAAAACCACAAGGTTAAACTTCTCAGTAAGAAATCAAGTAGTATTGGTTTTAAACTGGCGGGAACATAAACCTCAGTATAAAAACGGTTCTCTTCTTTTAGTTTAAACCAGGATCCTGCCTTTTCAAATGCTGTTTTCCTTACTTCAGGTTTGTTTGTTATTGAATTAACAATATGATCAAACAGTTTACTATTAAAAGAACCGGGAATATAATTGGCAGTATTTTCAAGAATTATTTTAAACAGCCCAAGCAATGCGATAGCTTCTACATGTTCATCATCTTGAATCGTTTTAATTAGCACATTAGTATCATCGATTGAATCAATTCTTTTCGCATCGTTCTTACCTGTATTTATTTCAGCATTAATTACCCCACTTTGCACTTCGCCTTGGTAAATAGCCAAAACAGTTTCTCTCCATTGCACCCAGGCATCAGCTGCTTTTGTAGTTGAGTGTTTTAGTAAATAAGTAATTATAGAAGAGGCGACCTTAAACTTATTAGACATAACAGAAAGGCTTTAGTTAGGATGATCTGGAAATTAACACTACCTAAATTTACTAATAATTAAGCATATCTGTCAATTTTGGCAGAGACCAACAGAGTCCTTTTTTAATAGATTTATGGTATCAACAACCTCCCTAGATTATTAAACCCGGATTATGCAATAGGTTTCGTTATGAGACTTAAAAGACCAAAGAATCACCGAGTTGTGGATGGTTAAGAACATAACTCGTACAAAGTGGTTGATTCACTCCCCCCACGGATCAGTGCTTGCCCGACTCCCAATAGTTATTGGGATGGCGGATAATCTCATAAACTCAGCGGCATCTGTTGGTTGCCAGAGAGGTGTTGAAAGGAGTAGATTAACAAGCAGGTACATGCCAAATTTGTGTTTATATGAACTATTTAATTTGATTTGTATTTAAATTTGATAGCCAATAAACACATTATGAACTTAATAAAAGCATTATTCAGCAATACTGTGAGGGTCTGTATTTTAACAATATTTATTATCATAATCCCATTTAATTTTGCGTCAGCTAAGGATAAATTCAAATCTTGTTGCCCTAGATTAGATCAACCTGTTAAAGTTGGCGCTGACAGACTTTTTATAGAATACTCTCACCTGATAAAAGACAAGAAGGTAGCATTGGTTACCAATCATACTGGTCGGTTGTCCAACGGCACACATCTGGCCGACACCCTTTTTAATTATCCTTACACTGAACTTATTGTGCTTTTTGGTATGCATTTCAATATCCGCTCTAACGATTATTCATTACCCAGAGATAAGGAGAAGGATATTGATTCGAAAACGGGTCTTCCTAAATATTCTCTCTATGGTTCATGCCATAAACCAACACCTGAAATGTTAAAAGATGTTGAGGTTATTGTATTTGATATACAGGAAGTTGGAGCCCGCTTTTATGAGCACATAAATATCCTTGGTTTTGTAATGGAGGCCGCTGCAGAAAACGATATCGAAATCGTAGTTCTTGATAGGCCAAACCCAATTACAGGAATAAAAATGGATGGGTTCATAACTGATGATGAATTCCTGTTTGGTTTTGGTTCTTTTGGAAAAGTTCCTGTATTGCATGGGATGACAATAGGAGAGCTGGCCAGATTATACAATGGCGAAAAAATGCTAAGAGGGGGAATACAAGCTAAACTTCATGTAGTCGAAATGGTGGGTTGGAAACGATCCATGTGGTTTAATCAGACGGGGTTAAAGTGGAGCAAACCATCTCCCAATCTTCCTACATTTGAATCTTTACTTACTTATACCGGGACATGCCTTTTTGAAGGGATCAATACTTCTGAAGGCAGGGGTACTGAAAAGCCTTTTCAATATATCGGGGCCCCATGGGTTGACTATGATTTAGCTGTCTCTTTGCTAAATAATCTTAATCTAAAGGGTGTTGTTTTTGATACTGTTACGTTTACACCAAAGAAGATGCCTTTTCACAGTCGGGATCCATATCTTGCAGGTGAAGTTTGTAATGGTGTATTTGTCAGAATCCTGGACCGGGATCTTTTTGAACCATATAAAACGGGCATAGCAATGGTT
>JBDLIU010000462.1:0-3437 GCA_039714715.1 Bacteroidota bacterium | reverse complement strand
TTGGAACTGTTATTAAACCAATCAGTAATCCTTTTGCAAAAAATGGTCTGTCTTTAAATTCTATAAGACCTAACCCAACTGGGATTGAGAAAACAAGAGTACAGCCCATCATTGAAGAAACAATTAGTCCGGATAATAACCCGGCTTGTTCATTTTGTGCAAGTTCCATTGCAAGAGGATATCCTCCCATATCATTGGCCAGGATCATTGCAAACATTGCCGGATCAGCACCCACAAATGTGAATGCCGGAATAATAACAGGTCCTAACACCCTGGCTATTACCGGAGCCAGAGTAACGATACCTACCATTCCTAAAGCCAAAGGCCCCATGGCATTAAAGCCTTCTTCAAATTGTTCTCCCAACCCCAGTTTATTCCCAATAATCCTGTCAATTCCTCCAATAAGGATACCAAGAGCCATAAGCCAGAGAACTACTGTTTCAAATTGCATCGCTATACCTCTATTACTTTAGAATCAATACTATGTACAATTTCACTGCCCGGTCCCCGTTTAGTTACCATATCCAAAGGAATAGTACAATGACCGGAAATAGTTTCAGCAACTTTAACCATACAATCAAAGCCCTGGCATCTACCCGTTTGAGTCCGGGTTCGCCTCTTAATTGAATCTAATGTTCGCGGTTTCAGAGGTGAATCCAGGTGCTGGAGAATATCTCCTTTAGATATCTGTTCACAATTACAAATTACTCTTCCAAAATCCGGAGAGTTCTTCACCATTTCTATATTTTCATATTGCGGTTTCCACCAGCCTGGCCATTCACTTTCGGTTCTTGAATCTACTGCATGTGGTTTTTCTTCAAGGTTCAAATCAAATGACTCATACAATTGGTCAATCAGATACTGTGCTAATGCAGGAGAAGATGTAAGGCCGGTCGAGCGGATACCTGCCACTGTTAGAATACCTTTTTCACCATCATGAAGACGAATCCAGTAGCTACCCTGGCTGCAATTAGACCGTACCCCTGCAAAGATACTTATTACAGCTTGTTGCTTCAGCTCTGGATATAGGTTAGAAGCACCTTCCAGTAGCGAATGGAGCTGATCATCAGTTGTATCTGTTAATACACTGTCTTCGTGAGTAAAATCTTCAGCAGTTGGTCCGGCAATTAGATTGCCAAATATCGTAGGTATTACCAGAACACCTTTTGTTTGTGCAGTAGGTATTGGAAGTAAAATATGCTTAATTGCAGCCCTGCTGAATTTATCAAATATCAGGAACTGCCCGCGTCTGGGGTTAGTGTCGAAGGATTCTCCATTGTATAGCTTAGCTAATTTTTCACTACCGAGACCAGCAACGTTCACTACAATTTTGGCAGGTATTTTCTGACCAGATTCTGTGACAAGCTGTTTTATACTTTCTTCCTTTGTTTCCACACCCACTACTTCTGTTCCCAAAAGAATATCAACCCCGTTGGCTAATGCAATTTCAGAAAAAGCGATTGCTGCTGAAAAAGTATCTATTATTGATTCTCTTGGGATACTGATCCCACCCAGAACCTTATCAGTTATATTGGGTTCTAGATTACGTGCCTGCTCAGCACTCAACATTTGAAGATCATTAACCCCGTTCCTGATCGCCTTATCAAATACTTTTTCCAGTTGTTGTTGTTGCTCATCATCTGTAGCTAACAACAAGGCCCCACATTCTTCAAAAGGGATCTTAAGCTTTTTAGCTAATTCAGGCCATTCGGCTGATGCCTGTGTAACAAGTTTTGATTCCAGCGTATCAACCGGAGCATCAAAACCTGTATGTATTATTGCACTGCTGCCTTTACTGGTGCCTTCTCCTACATCATAGTTTTTATCAAGTAAGAGTATCTTAAGTTTATACTTAGATAATTTATATGCCAGTGCAGTACCAACAATTCCGGCACCCACTATGGCTATGTCGTATGGATCATCTCCCAACTGTGAGCTGTTAGTAAATTTCAGTGATTCATCAAGACCCTCATTCGGCCAGTAGTACAATATTTTTCCAGGAGTATCCATCATTAAATTCTTTCAAGTTTTTTCAAATTTTATATTATGTTTAATCCATCCTTGCCAATTCTTCAAAAAGGTTGATATGTTTGAACCCTTCCTTCTGGGCCGGTACAGAGCCTGCCATGGCTATTTCAACATCTCCTGTCTTTGGAGACATTACCAAACTCCAGATATTACCACCGGTATAAAGAACATCTCCTTTATAGTCACTTTTAAAATACTGGACATCCTTAGCAATAACCCTGTCATTCGCCCAAACGTCAGCAATACAGGCACCATCCAGAACATCCCAACCCACATTCTCTTTCCGTATCATACAATAGCGATCACTTACAAATTCGACCATTTTTTCTACTGAAATCTTTCCATAATTTTCATTAAGCAATTCTCTGGTTCTGTCGTAACGACCTTTTGTCCACATAGGAACTGAGTTATAAAAGGATTGACCTGAAGTCAAATCCAACTTATAAAACTTTTCCTGTTGTGCCGGCATATTCACGGAACCATCATATCCATCCCAGCCGGGGTAGCAGTTAAAATGATTTGTAGTCCAAAGAACATTTTTATCTTTAACCGGATAGCGTACAGCCAGGGCATTGGCAGTTGTTTCTATTACAACAGCATTATTGACTTTACCATCGTTAACCTGGAAAATATTGCCGCAAGGTTTTGGATAAACGGTAAGAATATTAATCGCATCGTCTAAGCTATCGGAATATTTTAAGATTAAGGCAGTAAGAGCATGCCATCCGGCACCTCTCATTGTTTCATAATCGGATTTGCTGATTTGCATTCCGGTAGTAATGCCTTTTTCATTAACACCTTCGATACAGGCAAACCAGCCGGGGTAAACTGGAGCTAAATAACCGTATCCGCCATCAGTAGGTTTAACTACCAGTATGATGGGGTTTTTACGCATTCCCGGTGAACAGTACCAATCCATATTTTTACCTACAATCATACTTCCGTCAGTAGTTGCATCATTAAAAGCAGCTACAGACATACAACCGCCTCTGTCAGGATAAGCTAGTAGTTTCCCTGCAGGCAAGTCTTCTTCTATTGAGCGCGGTCCCTTATGTAGCATTTTGCTATCATTAATTGTATTCCACATGATAATATCATCGTAAGTGATGTCAGAACCGGCTTCTTTTAAGGCATCTGCCATGCCTTTCATTTCATCCATAAACTCCTTTGGGATATACGGTTCCATTACCTCTTTCCCGCGAAATAATCTTTTTAGACCAAGGTCATAATCACCATCCCCAATGTAGGTGGCAAACAAGGTTGTACCAGTCTTAATAGATTCCTCAATCTCATCCTTCAGCATTATTCCATATTGATAACCTCTCTCATAGCCTGTTCCTGCCAGATGTAACACCTTCAACCCATTCTCTTTTATCTCATAGAAGCCTTTATCATAGGTTTTAATAATT
>JBDLIU010000461.1:0-3454 GCA_039714715.1 Bacteroidota bacterium | reverse complement strand
GATCTATCGATTCTTTCCATGAGGTAGATAAATTAGATTTAATCCATATTTTAAGCTTATATTCTTTAGTGCCATTATCTGCAATATAACCTAGTTGTCCCGCTCCCATATTAATACCAGTAAACAGGATTGAGGTATTACCTATATTGCTGGCTGTCATAGAATTAGTGCCATCACTTAATTCGGCACCCTCAATAACTTCGGTCCAATTAATAATTTCATCTCCGACCCCTTGCTTGAATGTAATTTCAGGTATTAGGGTAGGGCTGTTATCAGCTGCCGGATTTCCACCGTCATCTGATATACTGAACTCCAGGTTACCTGATTCTGATGTAACAGAACCCTGAGTGTTATTGATAGAATTAACAGTAGCATTGTTAGAAACAAAGCTTACCAGCGTTTCGTATGCTACAGAGGTTTGACCACTTCCTGTTAATACTGTCTCATTTGTTTTGTAATCTATATGAATACCATTGTTCGTATATGGAAAGACCTTAATATCATAGGTTGTACCAGAATATAAGTCGGAAATAGGTACAGAAGTGGTAGCCGTATTTACAACTCCTTCATCCAATCCTATTATCAGATCATTATCTACAGGTATTAGATCTGTTGGATCAGACGGGAAAGTACCATTTGGTCCTTTGATATAGACTAGATAACCATCAGCTGCCTGATCACCTTCTCCTTCTGTCCAGGACACATTCAGTGTGTAGCTGTCGGCTCCTGGAGTTGCCACTAAAGTTGTTGGTTGCTGAGATGGTTCAGGATTTATAATAATAAAGGATTCATCTCCAACTCTACCTGTAGTCCCGGTATTGCCGGCTATATCATCTATTGCACCAGTAAAGTTAATGGTAAGGTCACCAAGCAGGTTGATGCTGCTTACAGTTACTGTATAAGTATCACCACTACCAGTTATATTAGTGACGGCTGCTGCACTACCAACTCCTGCAGCTGTTCCAGCTGGCGTAAAATCTGCTAGCTCCACAGTGCCAGATTGAACAGGTTCACTAAATAACACAGAATAGGTAATGGAAGAAGCGGATGTGCCATTATTGGCATTGAGAGGTGAGGCTGTGCCCCTGGTTATGCTGCTAACAGTTGGAGGTATTATATCAACTTCAAAAGACCATTGGGTTGCTCCATCAATAGCTATATTATGGTTACCGTCAGTATTCACGAAAATCCATTCAGCAACATCTACCTTATATGTTTTAGCATGCTCAAGTGCTATAGCGCTTAAATCAATTGAAACCGTTGCACTTCCATCAATGATTAATTCAGGGTCGCCAATATTGAATTGAGTAACTAATAAATTACCATCTGTTACATTGTAAATTTTAATGTCGCCAGTACCAGTTGATGTACCTGCTGACACATTGTCATCATAAGTAATTGTTAACACAGGATTTGATTTTATTGTACTACCATTAGTAGGGGATGTGCTTTGCAAATCTGGTGGTAATGAGTAATTGAATCCACTGGTTAACGTAAATGAAGTATTATCTTGTTGATTATCCCAACTTGCTGTTTCATTGGTAGCATTATCATTGATAATAATGGCTAACGCACTAGGCGTAGCTGCTGTTTTTGCTCCTGTGTACTGTACATTTTCTTTAATCGATGATATTTGTGAGAAAGAAATAGCATTTACTCCATTAGTTAGGCCTTTATCAGCCCCCAATTCGGTTACTGTTGGTAAGGCCGACCTGTTATTATCTCCATTGGATGCAGCAACGGTATTCCAATAGGTAGTTCCATCTTCGGTGTTATCGTTTGACACATGAATACCTGCTAAAAATGTAGGGTTATCTGACGTCCCTTGATAAGCAAGAATTTGATCGCCAGCTGCTTGTAATTCCCAATTGCGGCTAGACATAATTGGATCAATACTAACTGAGCCATGAGATGTTAACATAGCATCTTGCGTAGCATTTTCACCTATTGTTATTTCTGTTCCTGCAAACATATTAGAGGTTGCTACCCAGGATATTGTAGATTCGTCAGTTGTTAATTTATCAGCAGTTCCTTGCCAACCATTATCAGTAAATTTAATCTTTGTGGAGGCTTGAATATCCTTAAGTAGTACAAATGAAAAACTATCAGGATCTCCATCTGAATTATATCCAGTAAATGCAATGTCACCCGGACCTAAATTTACAATGTTAACTACTGTTAATTCAGTAAAACCATTTAATTGATTGCCAGCTAAATCATATAGTGTTCCATCAGGAGTATGAGTGACAGTGGTTGTGCCCCCAATAAATCCAGTACCATTAATTGTTACCAGGTTAGTTCCTCCTTTATCAGAATATATCACAGAAGTTATTGACCCAACTCCTCCAACAGAAAAACCTGTTACTGCTCCTTCAGCAATGTTGAGTTCCTCACTCAAAGTAAAGCTAATGGCATCTGTAGATAAAACATTAAACTCATTAGGACTAACTACCGGAGGAGATACATCAATGTATGTTTCAGTTGTGCTTTCAGTGTATGTTGTCCCATTGCCTGCAAAATCAGCAACTATGGCTGTGATATTCACTGTATCGCCATCAACATACCCTGTAATGGATTCAAATAGAGTTTCGGTTATACTTACTGTTTTAGTTCCACCAACTCGTTCTCCATTGGTTATGGTAGAAGTAGCACCAAGATTTTCGTAACCGAAACCAGGTGTATGGGCCTGAAGTTGCACTGTGCCATTATCCAGAGATGCATCTGCAGCATCAAGAGGTACAGTAATATCAATTCCAGTATTCAGGTTGTTCCAGTAACCAGGAGAGACATTACCCCCTTTAGCTACTACGGAACCTACGGTGGTGGTGGTAGGGGCAATAGATCCAGATAAGTCCAGCTACTTTAAATTTACCGAGCTGCCTGCCGAAGAGCTGCACGATGTCATACAAAACAAGAATGCCGCAGGGGAGATCACTTCAACTCTTTATGACACAGAGGGAAAACCCTGTGCCCTAGAGTATTCAAACCGGGTTGTCGGTCTAACTTTGGATGAAGTTCGCGCAATCCCTCAGACTATTGGTGTAGCCGCCCTACAGAGCAAAACGAAACCAGTCGCCGCCGCGCTTAAAGGCGGTTTACTAGATACGTTAATTATCGACGAGCTCACTGCACTCAGCGTCATAGCCTTACTTGAGGTTGGTTGGTAATTCAATTATTGACAGAAAGCTTCCGTAAGAAGAAAGGAGTAAGTATGCCAGGATAAAAAAATTCGTGATCCTATATATTCATAGTTGTCTCGATAAGGAGGATCAGATGTTTACGAAGAAAGTACAGATAGTTATTTTGTTGTTATTGGTACTCTTGTTATCTATAGTAGGTTGTACAGCCCCCACACAGGAAGAAGCTCCAGTAGAGGACGCTGCTCCAGCAGAGGAAGTCGAAGCACCCGCTGAGGCTGAAGAAGAGGCTGTGGTTGAAGAAGAGGCTGCGGTTG
>JBDLIU010000460.1:0-3455 GCA_039714715.1 Bacteroidota bacterium | reverse complement strand
AAAAAACTAACCGCAGATGAAGTAGGCATGAGAGTGGACAGGAAAGTTGACGAAAGACTAAATATCATTGCATCTTCCCGCGGAGCAGCTCAATATATGCAAAAAAATAATTTTTACTTTAATAACTGGCTTTATGCATTACAGGCATATCAGATGGGTGCAGGCGGAGCCATGGATGCCCTGGGGGATGTTAAAGGAGGAGAGAAAAGACTTACCATTGATAAAAAGACCTACTGGTATGTAAAGAAATACCTGGCTCATAAAATAGCATTCGAAAAAGCTGTAGAAGAAGCCAAAGCAAACCAGCCAATGTTGGTTGTCTACACTGCAGGAGGTGGCAAATCATTAAAAGACATTGCGGCAGAAACAAATGTAGAATTAGCAGAATTGGAAAGATTTAACACATGGTTGTTGACGAAGAGAATCCCGGAAGATAAAAAATATGAGGTTATCATTCCTTCTACAGAGGCATCCTTTACACTTGCATCAGCAAAACAAACTAAGGTAAAAGCACAGTCTTCTACATCCTCTACAACCAGTTTGCCTCCGGCAAGAAAGATCGCCCTGGGGGAAGATGCCTATCGAAGAATTACACTTAATGGGTTGCCCGGGGTTATACCTAATGAAGAGATGACCGTTGATGAACTGGCAGAACTCATGGAGGTTGAGCCGAACAACCTTATTAATTATAATGATCTCCTACCGCACAATAGAATTATTGTTGGTCAGGTATATTATATCAAATCAAAAAGGAAGAAAGCCAGGATATATTATCATACTGTTCAGGAAGGAGAATCAGTCTGGATGATTGCTCAGAATTATGGTGTTAAGCAATCAAGCCTGATGAAAATGAATAGAATAAAAGAGAAGGATTACTCACTGGAGTTAGGGAGAATACTTTGGCTAAGAAAAACCCGACCGGCATCTGTTCCAATTGAGTATTGGCCATCCTCAAATTCTGGAGATGATTAATGAGATACTTTAATGTTTTTTGCCGATTATTGTATGTTTATTTTCTAATTTAGTGCCTAAACTATTTTTGAGCTCGGATGAGTAAGATTGGAACAGTGATGTTAGTAGATGATAATGATACTGATAATTTTATCAGTAAAAGAATTATTGAAATTACCAATTTTGCTAAAAATGTAGTCGTAAAGAATTCAGGGAAGAGCGCCCTGGATTACCTGGAGGCATATAAGGATTCTCCCGATGAAATCCCTGATATCATTTTCCTTGATATCAACATGCCTATTGTAGATGGTTTCGTTTTCCTTTACGAATATGAAAAGTTTAACAATACAGTGAAGGACAAATGCCGGGTTATAATTTTATCAAGCTCAGATAATAAAAGAGATATTGATAAAATTGTTAATAATGATTATGTAATCAAGTTTGTTACTAAGCCCCTGACTGAAAAAACACTTGATGAAATTTATGAGTTAAATCTCTAATAATCGGGGTCCAAACCTAACCTGTCTTCCAATTCTTTTAGTGCTGGATGTTTTTTTGCCAGGTGTTCAAATTTTTCACGATTAGTATAGATCATATCTTCTTTCGCAGTTTCCTTAATCACAGCCTTAAGAATCAACTTATTGTTTTTAAGGTTTTTTCTCAAATAACCCTGTAAGTCAGCCTTTAAGTTATCAAAAGTGATCTTTAACACCTCGTTAGAAAGAGTCAGCTCTATTTCATAGCCATTTAATGCATAGGGCTCTTTTAGAAGCATTATTTCCTGATTCTTACCTGTTTCTTTTTTTATTGCTGAATAACTTTGCCAATGTTGATTAAGCTCTTCAAGGCTGAAATTTTCTGACATCTCAGGTTCTCCTATCTTCCTTTCGCTGTCCTCAGTTTCCTTTGGCTTGGTACTTATTTTTGTTTTAATAGACGAAAGACTGGGTATAGCAGTAGTGCTTTTTCTTTCAGTTTTTTGAGGAATTTCGGGCTTTTCTTCAGCCTTTTTTGGGCTTTCTACATCAGGCGGGGCTGTAGCTACTTTTTTTTTTCAGCAACTGTGTCGTGCTGTGCAAGGCTGATGGCTGCATTTAGATGTGCTATTTTCATAAGCACTAATTCTACATGCAATCGCTTGTTTTTTCGGCTTCTATATTCCAGGTCGGCCTTGGATAGCAGGTTTAATCCATTTAGCAGGAACGACATTGGTGCGCTGGTGGCCTGATCTGCATACTTATCCCGAAGAGAATCAGAAACTTCAAGCAAAGATTTCGTTTCATTATCCCTGCACATCATCAAATCCCTGAAATGATTAGCCAGGCCAACGATAAAATCATGACCATCGAAACCATTTCGTAATACCTTATCATACAGTAGCAGTGACTGGCTAATGTTCTCGTTGAGGAGGTGTTCGGTTACTGTAAAATAATAGTCGTAATCAAGAATATGAAGATTATTGATTGTGTCTGCATAAGTGACCTCTCCTTTGTCTGAAAATGTTACGATCAGATCAAAGATAGAAAGTGCATCACGAAGGGCTCCATCAGCCTTCTGTGCGATAAGATGAAGGGCCTCATCTTCAGTTTTAATATTCTCTTTTTCGGCAATCAGCTTAAGGTGATTTGTAATGTCACTAAGCTCAATTCTATTGAAATCGTAGATTTGACAACGCGATAAAATGGTTGGTATTACCTTGTGTTTTTCAGTAGTTGCCAGGATAAAAATGGCATAGGGAGGAGGTTCTTCCAGTGTTTTCAGGAAAGCATTGAATGCAGATTGCGATAACATGTGAACCTCATCAATAATATATATTTTATGAGTGCCGTATTGAGGAGGATATCTTACCTGGTCTATCAGGTTTCGGATATCATCTACGGAGTTATTGGAGGCGGCATCCAGCTCAAATATATTCAGGGCAGTTTCGGTATCAATAGGAGCTTGCCCTTGGTCCTGGCTCGATTCATTCAGCATTTTTGCTACGATCCTGGCGCATGTTGTTTTACCAACACCTCTGGGCCCGCAAAACAACAATGCCTGGGCTAGTTGCTTGTTTTCAATGGCATTTTCCAGTGTAGTGGTAATATGATCCTGCCCTACTACTTCTTCAAACCCTGTGGGTCTGTATTTCCTCGCTGATACCACATAACTTTCCATTGCCTCGAAGATAGGGAATAATGTAGAATGTATGAAGTAAAATGTAAAATGTCACAGGTAAAAAGTGAGACCCATTGGCATTAGACAATTGACATTATACATCTGGCGTTAATCTTAAGATTTATCAGTAATTGAATTTTCAGTTGGATTAACTTCGTTGATCCCTTCCTTACCGAAAGTCAAAATCAAAGTAGCAACGCTTTGCGTTGATGCTTCTCTTAGGCACAAGCAATGAAGCAAGCTTTATAAGTAATTGAATTTTCAGTTGGATTAACTTCGTTGATCCCTTCCTTACCGAAAGTCAAAATCAAAGTAGCAACGCTTTGCGTTGATGCTTCTCTTAGGCA
>JBDLIU010000459.1:0-3463 GCA_039714715.1 Bacteroidota bacterium | reverse complement strand
TCCATTATTTTGTTTAAGGAATTCAGCTCTTTATCAATAGCTTTTGTGATTTCTTTTCTTACAGCTTCTGCCTGGGCAGTAGGAGGGTTGTTACCAATTCCGGCCTGACTGGACAGGTGCGCAAGTTTGTTGTTTAACCTGATAGGGAAGTTGAGCGGATCCTGACCACTTCTATTCTTAGTTTGATACAATGCTTCCTCAATGTTTTTAAGTTCATCAAGGACTTTCTTAGCTTCATCATTAATGGCTTTATATTCTTCATTTCCTTTCATTGGCTTAGTAACCTTGTTTATCTGATCACGTACTTCCCTGATTTGCTTAATTGCAAGGTGTGTTTCACTTAGCTTATCTCTTACGTTTATAAGGAAATCAAACTGTGCTTCATAGTCAGCTTGTGAAGCTGTAGATCTAGGATCAGGTAAAATTTCAAACGGCACTTCCATGGATTGACCTTCAACTGTTAATTTTGCTTTATAAGTACCTGGTTTAGCCATAGGGCCACCAACACCAGCCCACCACATAATCAGGCCATCAAAGCTCTCTGCATCTTCATATCGCATATTCCATACAAACCTGTTAAAACCATCTTTTACTTCGAGTTTTTCACCACGCTTCTTAGAAGTGCTGGAGTATTTCCTGATTGAAGTACCATTTTGCTCCATAAACTCAAGCATTACTTTACTGGAATCTGTTACTGATTTTAAATAGAAATGTAGCATAACACCTCCAGGGTGGTTTTGTCCTGAAGTTTTTGATGCTCTTCTTCCTTGTCCTCCTTGCAGCCTGTAGCTTGACATAGGTTCAAAAAAATGAAAATCACTTTTTGCTACCTGATCAGATAACTGATGTAAAGGAGTTAAATCATCGATCAACCAAAATGACCTTCCTTGTGTTGCAGCAATGAGGTTATCATTTTTAATGGCTAAATCTGTGATGGGTACAATTGGTAGGTTTAACTGGAATGGCCTCCAACTGGCTCCATCATCGAAAGAAACATGAATGCCTTTTTCAGTTCCAGTATAAAGCAATCCTTTTCGTTTAGGATCTGCCCTGAGTACCCTTGTAAATTCATCTGCAGGTATTCCTGATGTAATTTTTACCCAGGTTTGTCCGTAATCTTTAGTTTTATAGAGATAAGGTTTATTATCACCTGTCTTGTATTTTGTTCCTGCAATGTAAGCTCCGCCTTTATTAAAAGGATCTACCTCCAAAGAATTGATCATCATCCACTCAGGCATACCAGCTGGTGTGATGTTGATCCAGTTTTTACCTCCATCCCGGGTGATATGAACAAGACCATCATCAGAACCAACCCAGATTACACCTTCTTCATGCAGAGACTCGACTGCAGCGAAAATGGTTCCGTAATATTCTACAGCTGTATTGTCTTTAGTAATAGGACCACCACTTGGGCCCAAAGTTGAAGGATCATTCCTTGTCAAATCCGGGCTGATGATCTCCCATGATTGTCCATCATTTGTTGAGACATGAACATGGTTAGAGGTAGTATACAGTCTATCAGGATTATGAGGAGAGAAGAAAATAGGGAAATTCCACTGAAAGCGGTACTTCATATCTTCTGCACCATGACCCATCGGGTTATCCGGCCATACATCCACCAATCTCATTTGTTCGTTTTTATGATCTACTCTTGACAGGAATCCATCATAACTTCCTCCATATACTATATCCGGATTATTAGGATGAGGTGCAATATGAGCACTTTCCCCTCCGGCAGTTGGCTCCCAATCTCTCTCTCCAATTGAACCACCTGATGTTCTGTGAGCAATTCTTACAGTTGAGTTATCTTGTTGTGCACCATAGATTCTGTATGGGAAGTGATTGTCAGTGGTAACACGGTAAAATTGTGCTGTTGGCTGGTTCATATAGGTTGACCAGTTTTCGCCTCCATCATAACTTACCTGGGCACCACCGTCATCGGCAATTACCATACGTTGGTTGTCTTCGGGGGCTATCCACAGATCATGATGGTCTCCATGAGGGGCATTAAAAGTCTCGTATGTTTTACCACCATCTTTCGAGCGATGATAGCGAACGTTCATTACGTACACCATATCTTCATTCTGAGTGTCGGCATAAATCCTTGTGTAGTACCACGCTCTTTGTCTGAGTTTGCGCTCACTGTTAATCTTTCTCCAGGTTTTACCACCATCATCAGAACGGAAAACGCCACCATCTTTGTTTTCAATGATAGTCCATACGCGTTGTGAATTAACCGGAGATACGGTAACACCAATGATACCGATTGTTCCTTTTGGCAATCCTTTGTTTTCAGTAATATCTGTCCATGTATCGCCACCATCTGTACTCTTCCAAAGGGCAGATCCTTCACCACCACTGGATAGGCTATAGGGTGTTCTTCTCACATTCCATGTACTGGCGAATAATATTCTTGGATTATTGGGATCAAATGTTAGGTCTACAGCGCCTGCATCTGCATTGGCAAATAATATCTTTTCCCATGTTTTACCACCATCTTTACTGCGATAAACACCTCTTTCGCTGGATGATTTAAATAGATCTCCCAGAACAGCTGCATATACAAGATCAGGATTTTTAGGATGAATGCGAACTCGTGGAATATGGCGAGAGTTAGGTAATCCCATTGACTCCCAGGTTTGGCCTGCGTCCACTGATTTCCACATACCATAACCTGATGATACATTACCACGAATAGTCACCTCTCCACCACCAACATAAATCACATTATTGTCGTATTCACTAACCGCAATAGCGCCAATAGAACCTCCGAAGAATCCATCAGAGATGTTTTCCCACGTACTTCCACCATCTTTTGTACGCCAAACACCGCCACCGGTTGCACCCATATAGAAGAGGGTAGGTTTACCCGGCACACCTGCTACAGCTGCAGATCTGCCACCTCGGAATGGACCAATCGAACGCCAGGTCATTCCTTCATATAACTTTTTATCATACTGAACTGTAGTAACTGTACTTTTTGATTTTTTCTTTCGTTGTGCTTGTGAATCAAATGGTAAAACAACAAGCAGTGCTAATGCAATAAATGCAGCAAAATATATCCTAAAGGTTTTCATCTTGAATATTTAATTAAATCGATAAACACCAAAATAACAACTTGATTTATTCAATTGCAGTTAATATTCCGAAAGGTGGTAGATTATTTTATGAGCGGTTTAATATATATATATGATTGCTCTTTAATCTTTGGCTCGATAGAAGTGCAGCAGAAAATTTAAAGTTGCTTACTTTAAATTGAGAATTCTTTACTGTACGATCTACAAATTAGAAATTAATAGAATCTTTTTCGTAGCCAAAAGGATACTTTCACCATTAATATTAAGGCAGGAACCTCAACCAAAGGACCAATAACACCTGCAAAGGCTTGTCCTGAATTTAATCCAAAAACTGCAATAGCTACAGCAATTGCCAGCTCAAAATTATTCCCTGCTGCCGTGAAAGA
>JBDLIU010000458.1:0-3470 GCA_039714715.1 Bacteroidota bacterium | reverse complement strand
GTACTACAACCAGAGAGATTGCATAAACCTTTTTTTTATTAAATACTTGATTGATTTCTTGCATAATTTATAGATAGGTTGTCAAACAATATATTTGAAAGAATTAGAGCTCTATTGCAAATAGCGGCATAATTGCGCATACATATGCGGTTTAAAATGAGCATGCCTAAGCGCTCAATTTGAGCATACCTTCCCAAAGCTCAAGTCATCATCCATAAAATTAGAGTATTTAAATTAAAAATCGCCAAAAAAAATGGAGACCTTTTGATTGCATATCTATTATAAAAAAGTAATCAAAAACTCAATCAAATAAAAATGAAGAGGCCACTTTAAAACAACAATTGACCAAATTAAGGAAAGAGAGAGAAATCCTTGAAGAAAGGTATGCTTTTGGAAAAATAGAACATGATATGTTCATCAAGTTTTCCGGGAAGTTGGATAACCAAATTGGTGAAATTGAATCAAAATTCTCAATTCCCAAAAATGACATATCGAACCTTAAAACCAATCTAAATAAGGCGATTGATTTTACTCAGAATGTCAGTAAATACTGGATATCCGGGAATTTGGACCAAAGACAAAGAATACAAAAGCTGGTCTTTCCGGAGGGTTTGGCCATAGATACTGAAAAACGACGTTATCGAACTTCAAAAGTGAATGCCCTGTTCTATGTAAAGCGTTCATTTTCAAATAATAAACAGAATAAAAAAGAAAAACTCCCCATCAAATCTGATGAGGAGTCTTCTTTAGTAGCGGGGGTAGGACTTGAACCTACGACCTTTGGGTTATGAGCCCAACGAGCTACCAACTGCTCCACCCCGCGATATGTCTTTTCGCTGCTCCACTACTGACGACTTCGTGTCAGCACTTCGCCTGCGATATGTCTTTAGACTACCTTTCGTAGCCATTGTTTCTATTGGAGGCACAAAAATAGCTGTCTTCAGGTAAAAATCAAATATCTTTGCGCAATAATTAAATGGAACAAGCAAAAGAACATAAGGCAGGCTTTGTAAGCATCATTGGTAAACCCAATGTGGGTAAGTCAACATTGATGAACCAACTCGTTGGCGAAAGGTTATCAATAATCACATCAAAAGCCCAAACAACTCGTCATCGTATTATGGGAATCTTAAGTGGCGAAGACTTCCAGGTTATCTATTCCGATACCCCTGGCATCCTGAAACCTGAATATGAGCTGCACCAGACCATGATGAAGTTTGTAAGTGCTTCCATGGAAGATGCTGATATCCTGCTGTTTGTAACCGACCTTTATGATAAATACGATGAGGCTCTATTGCATAGACTCAAAAATGCGAAACAGCCTATAATTTTAATATTGAATAAAATAGATCTTGCCAAAGGAACCCAGGTAGAAGATAAACTCAAGTATTGGCATGATACTTTTACCCCTGCTTCAACCTTTACAATCAGTGCGCTTACCGGGCAGAATGTGCCTGAATTATTTGTTGAAATACTGGATAAACTTCCTGAACACCCTGCCTACTTCCCGAAAGATGAACTTACAGATAAGCCGGAAAAATTCTTCGTGGAAGAGATTATTCGAGAAAAGATTTTCATGAACTATAAACAGGAAATCCCCTATAGTTCACAAGTGGTGGTAGAATCCTTTAAAGAAGATGACAAGATTATACGAATACGCACTGAAATATTTGTAGAACGAAAGAGTCAGAAAGGCATTCTTATTGGTAAAAATGGAAGTGCCCTGAAAAAAGTGGGTATAGAAGCCAGAAAAGATTTAGAAGCGTTCTTCCAAAAACAAATACACCTGGAAACTTATGTAAAAGTCGCAGAAGACTGGCGGAAAAAAGATAGACAAATTAGAAATTTTGGTTATTAAATTATAATAATGGCAAATGTAGTGGCAATTGTTGGTAGGCCTAATGTTGGTAAATCAACGTTTTTCAACAGACTTATCGAGTCGAAAACAGCAATAATGGATAACGAGAGCGGAGTTACCCGCGACCGCCAATATGGTATTGCTGAGTGGGCCGGCAAAACTTTTACAGCTATCGATACTGGCGGATATGTTACCGGATCTGATGATGTGTTTGAAGGGGCGATCAGGGAACAGGTTAAATATGCACTGGACGAAGCCTCGGTAATCGTTTTTATGGTAGATGTTAAGGATGGCCTTACCGGTCTCGATAAAGACTTTTCCGGTGTTATTCGAGAGCTGGAAAAACCTGTTGTTATCGCTGCTAATAAGGCTGACACAACAGATCTGCAACACCTGACCGGTGAGTTTTATGCCATGGGTTTTGACCAGGTATTCCCAATTTCTTCAGCTAATGGTTCCGGAACCGGGGATTTGCTGGATGCTGTTATTGCAGAATTGAGTGAAGATAAAGTGGAACAAAAAGAAAGTTTACCACGAATCGCTATTCTTGGAAGGCCCAATGTAGGTAAATCATCATTTCTTAACGCTTTGATAGGCGAAGAACGAAGCATAGTTACCGATGAAGCCGGAACAACAAGGGATGCAGTTAATACCCGGTACAATCTTTTTGGAAAGGATTTTATTTTAACAGACACGGCCGGCTTACGCAAAAAATCCAAAGTTTCTGATAACCTGGAGTTCTATTCAGTATTAAGGTCAATTCAGGCATTACAGGATAGTGATGTTTGTGTTGTTATTGTTGATGCCACTCGTGGTCTTGAAGCACAGGATATCAATATTATAAGCCTTGCAGATAAATATGGAAAGGGTATAATGATAATGGTAAATAAATGGGACCTGGTTGCTAAGGACACCAAAACAGTGGACAAGCTAAAGAGATCATTTGCTGAGAAGCTTGGTGATTTGAGCTATGCCCCTATAGTATTTACCAGTGTCATTGAAAAACAACGGATATTTAGAGCTATTGAGACTGCTATTGAGGTATATGAGAACCGTAATAGGAAAATCCCTACATCCAGGATTAACGATAAGATGTTGCCACTAATTGAGAATTACCCTCCACCTGCTATTAAAGGGAAGTACATTAAAATTAAATATGCAACTCAATTACCTACTGTAACTCCCTCATTTGCATTTTTTTGTAATTTACCCCAATACGTTAAATCCCCTTACAAAAGGTTCCTTGAAAACAAATTAAGAGACCATTTTGATCTGATTGGGGTTCCCGTAAGAATTTTTTTAAGAAAAAAATAACACCGGGCAATTGGATTATTCCTTTAATAACAGGACATTTGAAAGGTATATAAATTTAAAAACAGTTTAATCATGAAAAACCTATTAACACTACTTTTGGCTCTTGGATTTGTTATTGGTATGACTGCTTGTGGTGGCACAACTACATCATCTGAAGAAGGTGATGCTACTGAAGCAACCGAGCAAGTTGAAGGTGCTGCCACTGAAGCTGCTGAAGAAGCAGAAGCTACTGAAGAAGAAGCTACTGAAGAAGAAGCTACCGAAGAAGAAGCTACTGAAGAAGAAGCTACTGAAGAAG
>JBDLIU010000457.1:0-3475 GCA_039714715.1 Bacteroidota bacterium | reverse complement strand
GCTGGAAACCCTCCTCCCACCGAAGCGATGTTTACCAGTGGATTTTCCAGTTTCTCTTTTACCACAGAGACCAATTCGGGATAGACGCATATGGCAGCCACCGCTGGCATAGAGGGGAATTCCTCACCCAGCTGGTTAACTTTCTGACACATGATGGATACATTCTCAATGTTGTCCCGCTCACTGAGGGTGGTCAGATCGATAAGGCCGAAAATCTTTTTCAGCGTCTCTTTGTCCACTCTTGCAGGCAGACTTTTTTTGATCTTTTCCAGCAAATGTTTAACCTGCTCCTCTTCGACGGTCAGGTTAAAATCGGATAGAATTTTCATGATTGGGATCTTGGTACCCTCAATTTATCATTTTGTTGATGACGGTCAAAATCCCCAGAGGTTTTTTTCTAAAGATTCTTTTAAAAGATGATATTTAGTGCCTGACAGATCCCCCGGATTCTACTTCAAGGCCATTCCATTATGGTTATAATTTTTCAGACGTACCCATCCACTCTGAACTACAAAAGTTTAATTGTTGTGAACGGTGATTAAGCCTTTCTTCTAAGAAGCCTTTATCAATGCTCCAGCTTTTTATAGGAAGTAGAGTCGTTAAACACTCTGCTAAAGGATGCCTTTGGGAAGGATTGTTATAAGATCCGCATAGCCATTAACTCGAAAGGTAATGGCACATCAGGAGGCAGTCGCGTGATCTTCTACGTGAAAATCGTTGCAGAATCAATGATCCTACTCCAGGACCCCACTATTCGAGGCATCCTGAACCAACCCAGGTGCATCAAGGGTGGAAAGCAATATTTCGTATCTTTACATAAAGTGTTGAAAATATGAATGTACAATATATTTCAGATAACAAGGGCAAGACCACCGGTGTGTTTATCCCCATCCAGGAATGGGAAGATCTAAAGACCAGGTACAAAGGTCTGGAAGAGGAAGCCTTGGATGTCCCGGATTGGCACAAAGACTTAGTAAGAAAGCGGCTGGCTGAGTATCGTAACAACCCAGATATTGCATTGGACTTTGACTCCGCAATGGATGACATTGAAAAAGAACTTTGATGTATAAGTCCGTTACCCTTCCTCTGGCCAAAGAAGATATCCAGGA
This sequence comes from Bacteroidota bacterium, assembly GCA_039714715.1. GTDB lineage: Bacteria > Bacteroidota > Bacteroidia > Cytophagales > Cyclobacteriaceae > S012-113. The sequence continues at coordinate 2,366 of JBDLIU010000457.1, read as the reverse complement.
TGCCGCCCGGTGGTACAACAAACAAAGCAAGGGGCTGGGCAAAAGGTTCACCGCTGAAGTCCGCGACAGTGTCCGATACATCAAGCAAAACCCCACAGCCTGCAGCATTCGGTATGACCAAGTCAGAACAGCTGTACTAAGGGTATTCCCCTTTATGATCCACTACACCCTTGACGAGGTCAATAAAACCGTGATTATCTCTGCAGTGCTGCATACCAGCAGGGATCCGCAAGAGTGGGAGAAGAGATGAAAAAAGCCCCGAAATCCTTCTGGGGTCTTAGATAATTACTTCATTTATCGTTCTTATATTTTCTTGTGCTTGGTTGTTCTTTATATCACTTGATTGTCCTGACTTTAAAAAAGATAAGATATTCTGTTTTAAATAATTGCCAGCTATTTTACTTTTCGTACCTGTCTGTTTTATTATTTCAGGCAAACAATCATATGGGCTATTAATTAACCAATGAATTAGATATCCAATATGGTGCTGATTTTTATACTCGGGACTGTCTTTCGATAATAATTTATTTGCGTAATAGTCTGAAAGAAGATTGATTCCTTTTGTAAAATTCACCCGACAATACTGTACAATTAAGAAAAATGCGCGGCCTGTTTGATTTTCAAGATGATGCATAATATAAGCGTTATACAGTCCATCCGGTTTTTCATAGTTAAGTCGAAGCATAGCCATAATCATATCTTCTCTCCAATTTTCATCTTTTAATTCAGAATATGATAGGTAGATACTTTCCAGTTCGGATGATACCGTTACCAAGTTTGCTTCAACTATTACCTCTAAACACAAAGACCAAAGGTTATTTTTATTGGTGCGGATCTCTTCTAAAAAGAAATCTATGAATCTTTTTCGATTAGTCTCATCAGCTCTATTTAGGTTTAATGATAATTGTTTAATTAGGGATCTTCCACTGTCTTTATAGGATTTGAAATCCTTTTCAAATTCGTTGATTATGTTTAGAATCTCATTATTTTCCATGCTACCAAATCGTTGTAATGATTATATCATACATCTCACTTGGTCTATAAGATCCATTGTATAGAATTTCATAACCGCCACCTCCATGTCCAAAAAAGTTGCCATTAACCCGCCGTGCGAGTTGGATATTGGAGAGATTAAAGTTAGGATCAGTTGTGGTAATCTCAATCCGATATCTTGGCACCCGTGGTAAATCTAAATCAAATGTAGCTGATAACCTATTTAGCTCCCCGTCTGGTGTAAGGTATAATGTTTTTCCTTTACTTAGTTCACTCCATCCATAGGGTTCGTCATATGTATAATGATACAGTTTATTGGGTACTTGCAATTCCGAAGGGTCACTATAACTTTTATTGAATGGCTTTGGTTTAACCTCAAAATCAGGTTCATCAAATTTGAGAGATGGTATATATGTTTTTCCAGGGCCAGTCACTTTTAAGGAGCCATCCCAAAATGTTCTTCCATTAGCTAAAGCTGATATACCTTGTATAGATCCTCCTAACAATCCTCCTCCAATTACACCAACAGCAAATTGTTTGTTAGTCATCATTGGGTCCCCAAAATACAAGGTGTTGCCAATACTTTGTATAGGCATAGAATATGCTGAACCTATTGCTCCACCAGCAAACCCAGCCAAGAAACCTCCTGCACCACCAGCCGCCCCTCCGGCTGCCGCCAAAGCTGCTCCACCTGTGGCATAACCTATGGCACCTGCCGCAGCACCTATTCCATATGCCGCCAGGCCATCGCCAACACTATGGATTTTCCTTTGTAATAACTTTGTTCCAAGGTTAATAGCCCCGCCCACATCCATGGCAATTCCAATTGCTAAAGAGGCTCCTCCTGTTACAGGAGCTAATAGTGCTCCGATTACAGTAAAAATAAACTCCCCACTGGGATCGGTGTAGATAAGAGGGTTATTAAGGGCATAGGTATACCAGTAAAGCCAAAATCAACAACAACTCTCCAACATTTCAAAGACCCCCTTCAGGGTCTCTTTCAAAGAACGTGTTTAAAAGATACCTCTTTCCAATTCAAAAATTACTCAATCTACCTTTTATCCATTTATGACAAGCCTGATATCGAGAGCCTTTCAGCTAAGGATGATCTGGGCGGGGGAATGACTAGTAATTGCGCTAATATCTTTAAATCCTTAACGTGTAAATTGATTCTGTGCCCTCACCCGCTTGTAGTGCTGGATTAAACTGCACTTGTTTTAAATCCTTAATTATCAATTTTTCTGTTTCAGGTTCTAGTTCTTGAATAAATCTAAAGCACACTGGAACTCCCATAGTATCAATTATCATATTGACTACAATAGACTGAAGTCCAATTTGCTTCATCTTGGTTCTTAAGCATGTAACGGTTTCAC
>JBDLIU010000456.1:0-3495 GCA_039714715.1 Bacteroidota bacterium | reverse complement strand
CAATTTGGTGTGTGGGTTGTAGTTCAGGAGGCTTTTCGAGCCATGGATGGCGAGGATGAGCGTTACATGATGATATGGACTCCTCCTTTTCAAGCAGATTCATATATAATGAACTGTGATGCGGTATCAAAGTACCAAAGAAAAAGAGGAGCTTAAGATGAAATTTAACACATATGGTTTGGATATAGCAAAAAATATTTTTCATACATTTACGATTACAGAAGATGGAGAAATTCTAAAAAAGAAATTTTCAAGAGACAAGTTGTTGGAATATTTTGTTCAGCAGAAACCAGGTTTAATTGGAATAGAAGCCTGTGGAAGCTCTCACCACTGGGCCAGGGAGTTTATAAAGTTGGGGCATGAAGTTATCTTGATGAATCCCAAACATGTAAAAGCTTATTTAAAGGGAAATAAAAACGACTATAATGATGCAGAAGCTATTTTTGAGGCAGTATCCAGCCCTAATGTTAGAAAGGTTGGCATAAAGACAATTGAACAACAGGATATTCAATTAATTCATTCTCTGAAAGAAGAGTTAACTAAAAGACGAACAGCAATGGTCAATCAAATACGAGGGCACCTAAGAGAACGAGGTGTTGTTATTCCTGTTGGGATCAATAACTTCTTTAAACAAATGCCAGAAATTCTGGATAATGAAGATGAAAAACTCAGTCAATTTAGCTTGCCTCTTTTCAGGCAACATTACGAAACCATTAAGCAAATCAGTGAAGATATCAAACAACAAGAGAAATTAATTGTACAACTATGCAAAGTAGATGATTTAAGTCAGCGTTTTTCTCAGATAAGAGGAGTTGGTCCTATGGGTGCAACAATTGCTGCAGCAGATCTGGGAAAAAGCCGAGTTTACGATAATGGCCGACAATACGCTGCAAGTTTGGGACTGGTTCCCCGACAACATACAACAGGTGATAAACCATACCTGTTGGGGATCAGTAAACGAGGGAATAAGTACATACGCACCCTACTAATCCATGGTGCCCGAGCAGTACTATCTCGAATTGGAGAAAAAAAGGATAAGCTGAGTTGCTGGCTCAGAGCATTAATACAACGGCGAGGCTTTAATAAAGCAGCTGTGGCACTGGCTAATAAAAATGCTCGGATCTTATGGGCATTGGCAACTCATGGTACAATTTATAAACAGGCATAAGTTTAATAATGAAATCAGGGTTATCCACCCTTTATCCACAGCCTTCCATTTGAAATAGAATTACAGGCTATGGATAAAGCATGGATAACCCTACGAGGTGGTTAGTAGGAAAGACAATCAAGCAGATTGCGTGGGCAATATTTGTTCATGATGACAAAAAACAGGTCAGACCGGTACTTTTAAATTCTGTTACATCCATTGGTTCTTAGAAACCGTTTACACGGACTAGAATAAAAGTAAGCGGATAGATTCATCAAGGCCAGAGAGTTAGCTCTCTCATTAACAGGCCGGATATACGGCAGCAATCTTGATCTCTGTTTTGTGTCAAAAAGAAGAAAAATTGTCTTGCAATAACTGAGGAGTCCATATATGGATGTACTTGAGCGTCCCCAGAAATACAGGGTGTTCAACCTGATACGTGAGTTAGGCTCAATAGTTACAATTTAAGTTACTTAAAAGTTTAGATCAGTTAGAATCTTACAGGAAATATATTAAACAAATAAGGTGCAGTGGAAAATAATGTCTGATATTGAAAATCGTGTGATGGAGCTGGAGATAAAAAATTCTCATCAGGAAGATAGCATTGAGCAATTGAATGATATTGTTTTTCAACAACAGAAAAATATCGATGAAATGGCCAGACATCTCGAGCAGGTATTAAAAAAGATTAATAATTTATCTGATGCTAATAGCAAAGAAGAACCTGAGCCACCGCCACCTCATTATTAGTCTCTTAATGAAAGCATTGAATATAAGAGACTTATCCAGCTCAGCTGGGTTAGTATTAGTCTCTTACTTTAAAATCATTTTCCGATAATATCGTAGCTCTTCTATTGATTCGATAATATCATCCAAAGCCTGATGCGTTGATTTTTTTTCAAAACCATTCATCACCTCAGGATACCAGCGTTTTGCTAATTCTTTTAAGGTACTGACATCAAGATTTCTATAATGGAACCATTGTTCCAGTTCCGGCATACCTTCAACCATAAAACGGCGATCCTGACAGATACTATTACCACACATGGGAGAAACACCTTTGCCAACATATTGTTTTAAAAATTGAATAGTTTGTCTGCCGGCTTCAGCTGCGTTAATTGTACTTTCTCTCATCCTGTCAATAAGCCCTGAATCACCATGATGCTGGGTATTCCATACATCCATGGCATTAATTATTTCATCTGATTGGTGAATTGCTATTACCGGGCCTTGAGCGAGAATATTTAACTCTGCATCGGTCACAATAGTGGCGATTTCAATAATTAGATCGCTATGAGGATCTAAGCCTGTCATTTCCAGGTCAACCCAGATGAGGTTACGTTGATCTTGTGTTTGGCTCATAAAATAAGTCCCGCAAAGAAAAAATAATTATAAGATACCACTATTAAAAAGTATAGTTTGATTTTAATGCTGTTAATGCCAGGACAAACTGTTAAATATGCTTTTTTATTCAACAGCCTAATAGACATATCATTGGAATAATGGTCAAATAAAGCAAATTATTCTGTAGCTACTAAGCGTGTTTTTAAATTTTCTAGAGTATTCGCTTAGACAGCTTGAGTTTACAGGGTTTATGAAAACATGGATGTTTTCGTAAAGCGATACATGGATGTACTTGAGCGTCCCTGTAAACTCAAGCTGTCTAAGCGGATACGGGAGATTACGCTGAGTAGTTATATTATTCTTACATACAAAAATAAGGAAAAATCATGTCAGAAAATAAATTTCGTCTTGTAACCCGCAGTGATTTTGATGGCCTGGTTTGTGCCGTATTATTAAAGCATCTTGATATGATTGACGAGATTAAATTTGTTCACCCTAAAGATATGCAGGATAAAAAAGTTGAAATCAATGGCAATGATATTACTACTAATTTACCTTATGTAGAGGGTGTTCACCTTGCCTTTGATCACCACCTGTCAGAAACCATACGTAATGAAACCATTGAGAAAAATCATATCATTATTCCCGAAGCCCCCTCTGCAGCTCGTGTTGTCTGGGATTACTATAAAGGTTATGAGTCATTCCCCAAAGAATGGGATGACATGATGCTGGCAGTAGATAAAGGGGATTCAGCTGATTTTAATAAAGATGAAGTACTCGAACCCCAGGGTTGGAATCTATTAAACTTTATCATGGATGCCCGTACGGGACTGGGCCGCTTTAGAGAGTTTAGAATTTCAAACTATGATTTAATGATGGATTTAATTGATTATTGTAAAAATCACGACATTGACGATATCTTAAAATTACCTGATGTCAAAGAACGCTTAGATGTATTTAATGAACATCATGAAAAATTTAGAGAACAGATTGAAAATTGCTCT
>JBDLIU010000455.1:0-3507 GCA_039714715.1 Bacteroidota bacterium | reverse complement strand
CAAACACTAGAACTTATGAGGTGGGCAGGATATGACTCTGCATTTATGTTCAAATACTCGGAACGCCCAGGCACATATGCCAGTAAACATCTTGAAGACAATGTTCCTGAAGAGATTAAGGGACGCCGGCTGCAGGAAATAATAAATTTACAAAACCAACTTTCTTATGAAAGCAATCAGCGTGACATAGGAAAAGTATTTAAAGTACTAGTTGAGGGTACATCAAAGAAATCTAAAGATGAACTTTACGGACGAACATCACAAAACAAAGTAGTTGTCTTTCCTAAAAAGAAATATAACACAGGTGATTTAGTTAATGTAACCATAAAAAAAGCAACACAAGCTACACTAATAGGGGAAGCGATATAAAAAACGGGAGGTATAAACCTCCCGAATAATCCTTAACTAAATCAAACCATTAGAAGTTCATTAGAAAAGGGTTTTGGACGGTCACAGAAAAAGAAATAATTATCGAGGTTATGCTTTTTCATTTTCTTAAGCACACCCTCCTTCACATTAAACAAGCTCAGCTGACTTTGATTCATCTTCGACAAACGCTGGCTTGCCATTAAGGCATTCAATCCTTCACTATCAACATACTCAACCTTATCCAAATCCAAAATTAAATTGGTAAAAGGCTTCTTTAATATATCCATTAACCGAGCACCGAAAGCATCTGATGTTTTTACATTCAGACTCTCTTCTTTCTCGAAGGATACTAACGTGGTATTTTTAAAAACTTTTACTCGTATCATAACTTTGAGTGTTTAGTAGATAAATTTGATTCAATACCCATGCCATGATCTCTATATGCCTGATATTCAACCTATCTTCAATTTAAGACTCAGGATACATTCCGCTTTATGTAATTAGTTCCACATTTTGGATTTTGTCCATATTTAAAAGCAGTACTAATGTATCCATTTAATTTCAATTGCTAAAACTTACTTAAAATACGGCTCACATCACTTACACATAAATCATTACCCCTAAGGAGTTATCGAAATTAACTACTATACTAATGCTAATAATTTCCATGTTTGTTTCATAAACACAATTGTTTAGATTAATTTTGCGCAAAACATTAAAAAAGATGACGAAAGAATTAAACTTTGATTCAATACGCCCATACAAAGACGCAGAAATTCATGAAGTTTTTGAACGATTAGTTAACGAAGAAAGCTTTTTGGAATTGATCAAATTCCTTTATCCTAATTTCTCAACCGGTCAATTTATACAAAAACTATTGAGCATTAAATCAATCAAAGAATTTCAAACGGAAGTCATCTATCCTTATGTAAAAGAAGTATTACGAACTACTACAAAAGGAATAACCAGTTCGGGCATAGACAAGCTTGACCGCAACAAACATTATCTTTTTATATCAAATCACAGAGATATTGTTTTAGATTCTGCAATATTAAATATTCTGTTCGTTGAGAATAATTTCAACACAACCGAAATAGCCATTGGAGATAACTTATTGATATATCCATGGATTACAGACCTGGTTAAGCTAAATAAAACCTTTTTAGTTAAGCGCAACCTTCCTGTTCGTCAGATGATGGAAAACTCAAAGCTACTTTCGACCTATATTAGAAAAACACTTACAGAACGCAATCAAAGCATATGGATTGCTCAAAGAGAGGGGCGCTCAAAAGATGGCGACGACCGCACTCAGGTAAGCCTTTTAAAAATGCTTAACATGAGCGGAAATAGAAGCTTTGATGAAAATTTTTCTGAGATAAATATTGTACCCTTGTCAATCTCATACGAATATGACCCATGCGACTACCTGAAAGCTCATGAATTTCAGATGAAGCGCGACAACTCTGAATACAAAAAAACACAAGCAGACGATTTAAAACATATGGGAGCAGGCCTAAGAGGCAGAAAAGGACGTGTTCATTTTGGATTTGGCACACCAATTAAGACCGAACTTAAGGAACTGGAGAATTTATCAAAGAATGATCAATTACAAGGATTAGCTGAATTAATTGATAATCAAATACACAACAACTATAAATTCTTTCCAGGCAATTTTATAGCAGATGACTTATTTACGAATCATAAAAGACACGCTGACAAATATAACGATCAAGACAAAAGCACTTTCTTAACATATCTGGATGAACATTTATCGCGTATTGATGGAGATAAAAATTTCTTACACAATACATTACTCGAGATGTATGCTAATCCGGTAAAGAATTTCTATACTGTTGAAGACAAATAACAACACTTTAACAAAATAACAAATGCCGGATGATTACATAAAGTAAAAATCCGGCATTTGTTTTATTAAGTAATAAGCACCAAATTATTGGCTCAACACTATTCTTCTTTCATGTTCATTGTAATCCTTAATTCATCCAATTGATCAGCACTTACAGGCGAAGGAGAATCAATCATCACATCGCGTCCTGAATTATTTTTAGGAAATGCTATCACGTCACGAATTGAATCAAGCCCTGCAAACAAAGCTACCAGACGATCGAAACCAAAAGCAACACCACCATGAGGTGGAGCACCATATTTAAAAGCATTCATTAAGAATCCAAACTGATTCTCAGCCTCTTCTTCAGTAAAACCAAGCAGCTTAAACATTCTTTGCTGCAACTCATCATTAAAGATACGAATTGATCCTCCACCAATCTCAACACCATTAATTACAAGATCATAGGCATTGGCTCTTACCTCACCCGGCTTACTATCCAACAATGCCATATCTTCAGCTTTAGGAGATGTAAAAGGGTGATGCATCGCATAATAACGCTTAGTATCTTCATTCCATTCCAAAAGAGGAAAATCAACAACCCAAAGTGGTGAAAATGTGTTTTTATCACGCAAACCCAGACGATTACCCATTTCAAGACGAAGCTCACCAAGAGCTAAAAGAGTTTTATTTCTTTCTCCTGCAAGAATAAGCACTAAATCACCGGCTTTAGCATTAAATTTCTTCCCTAACTCAAGCAATTGAGTTTCACTAAAGAATTTATCTACAGATGATTTAACACTGCCATCAGCATTATATTTAATATAAATTAAACCTCCTGCACCAATCTGTGGTTTTTTAACAAAATCGGTCAATTGATCAAGCTGCTTACGCGAGTAGCCGGCACATGACTCTACACAAATACCGCCTACATATTCAGACTCACTAAAAAGTTTAAATTCTGAGCTTTTTACATCTTCAGTAACATCAACAAACTTCATTTCAAATCGTGTATCCGGCTTATCAGAACCATAGTAAGTCATTGCATCTGCATATGACAATTGTGGAAATATATAATCTATATCCACATTCTTAATTGTCTTAAACAGGTGCTTGGTCATTCCTTCAAAAGTATTAAGAATATCCTCCTGCTCAACAAACGACATCTCACAGTCTACCTGCGTATTAAGCTTTCCAGGCTGGCCGATATTATCGCTGCCCTGTCACTGGATGCTTTCGACGGGAGAATCGAGCCTTTTCATGAGCTGATACAGCAGATCAGGCCCCACCAG
>JBDLIU010000454.1:0-3509 GCA_039714715.1 Bacteroidota bacterium | reverse complement strand
ATCCTATCTTATCTTTTGGTTTGATATGGAGAGACGCATCCTCGTAAAGAGGCCTGCCACCTATAAAATAGCTAAGATTGGAAATTGACAACATAGCTGCAAATGTATATCTTTATAGACAAGTGATTATAATCGAAATACTATGAAAACAACTTCTTTGAATAATTTTCTATCCCTTGTTGTACTTCTTGCTGTTCTCTTTTCTATTCAGTGTTCGAGCCAGGGAGAGAAAGAGCAATCATTACCACTCGATCAAATTAACCTGCCGGAAGGTTTTACAATTGATATTTATGCTCATGTTCCAAATGCCCGCTCAATGGTATTGAGTGATCGGGGTACACTGTTTGTAGGTAACAGGTCGGAGGATAAGGTTTATGCTGTACAGGATAAAGATGGTGACAAGAAGGCGGATAATATCTATGTAGTGGATGAAGGATTAAAAACACCCAATGGAGTAGCGATAAAGGATGGTGACCTGTACGTAGCAGAGATTAACAGGATATTAAAATATAAGAATATTGAAAGCAGTCTGACCAATCCGCCAGAGCCGGAGGTTATTTATGATGGTTATCCTACAGAGAAGCATCATGGTTGGAAATACATAGCCTTTGGACCTGACGGTATGCTTTATGTTCCGGTTGGAGCCCCGTGTAATATCTGTTTACGAGATGATAATCCTGTTTATGCATCCATCACCAGAATTGATGTTAACAATCCAAAGCCCGAAGTAGTAGCGCATGGCGTGCGCAATACGGTAGGTTTTGACTGGGATCGCAAGACTGGCAAACTATGGTTTACTGATAATGGGAGGGATATGATGGGTGATGATATCCCTCCTTGCGAACTGAATGTAGTTAATAATATTGGTCAGCATTATGGTTTTCCATTTTGCCATGGTGGTACTATACTGGATCCTGAATTTGGTAGGGGCAAATCCTGTAATGATTATGTAACACCTGCCTGGAATTTTGTAGCTCATACAGCTCCCCTTGGAATGACATTTTATGAAGGCGATATGTTCCCTGGAGAGTATAACAATCAAATTTTTGCAGCTCAGCACGGCTCTTGGAATAGATCAAGTAAAGTAGGGTACAGGGTGATGCTGGTAAAACACAATGGAGATTCCGGTACTGAGGCCAGCGTTTTTGCCTCTGGTTGGCTGGATGATGCTACACAGGATATCTGGGGGAGGCCGGTAGATGTGATTAATATGAAGGACGGTTCGATCCTGATATCGGATGATTTTGCGGGGGTGATCTACAGGGTGAGTTATAATGAGTGAGCCTGTGAATTATGTCTTAATAATGATCATTAATTACTGTATCAAATTGTATGAAGTGGCTCAATCAAGGTACGCTTCGCGGCCACAGACTGCCAGCATGGTGGATCCTGATAACTATAGGGAGATATCTTACGACACTGTCCCTGAAGATATATATGTACAAAAACCTCGAATATATCAGCCAGCCTGCCTGGGCACGGCGTACAATACTGTCCCTATGGTAACGGCGGTCTGGTATAAACGGGTGTTTTAATACCGCTTATACATTGTTAGCATCTTTAAGTCTGTAATAATCAATTTTCGACAATGGTAAATTTAATTGTTTTGCCGTTATCGAATTTAAAGATGACATTTGGATCGGCAATTCTTACTTTAGCCTTTGTATTTACTTCAATTTTCTCACCACGCTTATAGGTATATTTTAAGTTGCACTGATAGTATATTACACCATATTCATCTGTTTTATTTAAAACGTACCATTCTTCAGGCATTGCATTTTGCCCACGAATGACTACCACCTTTTGAGACCCATCAGTTGATTCCAAGAGATAAACAATTCCATCGCCTTTAGAACTACCAGCATCGCCATTTGCTTCAACTTCTAATTCGAAGTTATAATCAACTCGTTCGATTACGTTACCGGCAGGTGTATAACCTAAATCTGCGTTTTGGTTTGAATCACTTTCAGCCAGAATTTCTTCAAAACTCATTTCTGGTGCTTTCGATGTTTCAAATACAATCCCAGAGCCTTCTTCTACAAAAATCACAGTTCTGGATCTATCTCCACTCTTCTGTACTAGCGAGAGCACCTGATTAACGTTGTTCCTGATTTCGAAGACAACTTTCTCACTATTATCATCCTCAACGATTATCAGCTCAAGTGATTTTGACTCCTCAAGGTATTTCCAGGTTCCTGTACGATCGATGCCGTCCATTTTAGCGTTCATTTTACCTTTTCTTCTTAATACGAGCCTCTGACTTAAGTCTTGAATAGTATCACCTGTTTCATAGGTAATTGCAGCGGAGTTCCAACTATTTCGTAGATAGGATTCAATCTGCTTTTTAGATTGTCCATAAGCAGAAATCATTAAGATGTTTAATAATAGGATTAGATAGGTTTTCATAGTTGTTGTTTAATAGTTTTAAATTTATTGATGCCTAACGGTCCCAGGCTGCCATCCGTAGGGGAGTTGCTCTCTACGACACTGTCGCTGGAGTATAAATGTACAAATAATCTCGAATATGTCAGCCTGCTTGCCACCCGCCTGCCTTGGGCACGGAAAGCACGACATACAATATTGCCCCTAATGGTGGATGTCCACTGTTACCACCCGTTTTTAATTTTTAATTATTTCATAACAAAAATGTTCTTCGAATTTAGGATGATTAATCAATTCAGGATGATTGAATTTTCCTTTTATGCTCATTCCTGCTTTCTTCATTACATTTTCAGACTTCTTATTATTTATCGTGCAAACAGAGATTATCTTATCAATTTCTAATTCATCAAATGCATAATCAATACACCTCTTTGCACCTTCGGTAGCATATCCTTTTCCCCATGCAGTTCTTTTTAATCTCCATCCAATGTCAATCGCTGGGGTGAAATTGGTTTCATATTCTTGGAATGCAAGACCTATCATGCCAATAAACTCATTAGTTTCTAATATTTCCGTTGCAAAATATGTAAAGCCATTGTCATTAAATTGCTGCTTGAGTTGTTCCACTAATTCAATAGTCTCTTGGTGAGATAATGTTTTAGGAAAATGCTCCATTACTTCTTCGTCTGCATTTAGTTCTGCAAATTCGACAACATCATTATTTGTCCATTTTCGAAATCCAAGTCTTGATGATTTAAAGATGTATTTACCTTTCATTTTCTATTAATGGGTGGTAACGGCCTCGGGTAGGCAGCGTGGTGGAGTACAAATCTACGACACTGTCCCCAGAGTAATAAAGATACAAAAACACTCGAATATGTCAGCATACCGAGCTGCCACCAAATGCTGGATACCCGTTGTTAGCTATAGTTACATTAACATCATATTTTTATTTTTGATTTCAATAGTAAAATCCCTTGGGGTGGGGTCATAATGATCCTCAGGATAGTACCAAAAATCTATATAAATGTATTTCTTATGAAATAGAAAAAATGATTCTTCAATCTTTGAATCACCTTTAACAGAAACGACACATATCTTATGTGATCCTTTGTCAAGATTTTGTT
>JBDLIU010000453.1:0-3538 GCA_039714715.1 Bacteroidota bacterium | reverse complement strand
ATAGTTATCACTGTCGGTATCGGCATACCAAACAGTATTCGGGTTGGTATCAACATTGGTATCATCACAATCATCGGCATTATCGACATAGCCGGCAGGTTGACTACAAGCCTGCTGAATAGTGGTCGGATCACCAAAGCCGTCCAGATCGGCATCGGCATACCAGGTAGTGGTTACGCCTTCATCGATATTACCATCACAATTATTATCAATCTCATCGCATACCTCAGTAGCACCTGGATTTATTGTTGCTTCGGTATCGTTGCAGTCGCATGCCTGTCCATAACCATCGGTATCACTATCGGTTTGGTCAGCATTGGGTACATCAATACAATTATCTGACACATCCGGCACGCCATCACCATCGCTGTCTGTATCAATAACAAAAGAGGTTGTATTCATTACTTCTGGAGTGGACATACCATTAGCTGCCCATAAGTCGTATAAAACCTGTCCTTGATTATCAGTAACATTTTCATCTCTTAAGAATTCGACATATTCTTTAGAAAGGGTTTGATAATAGAGCGTGGCCTCAACGGTATAAGTATTACTGGGCAGAACATATTGTGTTTCATCCCAGTACTGGCCATCAACATAGGTGTATCCAACAGGTGCTGATTGAATTGCTTCGAAATTAGCATTGGTAAACCCCCTGGGCGGAATACGGTTATCAAAATAGACCTTATTATTTAAAACAAAGTGAAATGAAGGCGCTGCGGGAAGTCCGGTTACACCTGCCATTACATCATCAGGGCCTGGTTTAATTTCATAAATCTTCACATCTGCATCCTGAGTTAGAACAGCTGTGCTAAAATTATAATTACCAGATTCGTAAGCCAGGATTCCCCCGATATCATATGCTTTTAGGTTGATCCACATTCTTCTGCCCTCCGGATATCCGGAAGGTAATTTATGACCAGTCTCATTAATAATTTTCACATTAGCGAGGTAGTTCCCGCCATCCGGATTAACATTTAATTCAAATGTGGCTGCTTTTTGCAGCATCTCACGAGCCCTTAAAATACCTGCATTCAGAGCCAATTCATCAACCTCTCCCGGGTACAATTGAGCAATAAGTGTTGGTATGAAAGTATTTCCGCCCGTCAGGTCATGGATTGCAAGATCATCACGCACAGGGGCTTGATTCTTATTACACCCTTTACCTGTTGCATCCCTCATATGGCAGTCCTGGCAGGTGGATACATTGGTTTTATTTCCCCCAAACTGTGGTGCATAAACTCCCGAGGGGCTATTGTACTCACTTACCAACCATTCACTGTATGTTCTTTCTACAGGGAACATGTCATAGGTATTGAAACTTGGTGAAGGTTCGCCAAAAGTATTAGGAGAATAGGTGTCATCGGGGTTCCTGTTGAAAGCAGGATTGCTTACATCATGACAGGTACCACAGAGTGCGGCTTCCTGCATAAAAGGTGAGTAATAGAATTGATGCGGTGCTGTATCTGCATCAGTGTATGGTCCTCTGCGGTTATCCTGGTCATCAACCACAAAACCTCCATTACCTGATTGTGGAGGTATTGAGGTGAGATTGTTTAAATAAGCCTGGTCGATAGGGTACAAGTTTGCTGTATAATCAGGGTCGAGGGGATGCGGATTGACGCCTATTTCAGTAGGTTCAACCATTCTATGGCAAAAATGGCAATGAATTCCTTCCATGTCGGTGGCATTAAGTGCAGAACCATCGGTTGGCACAGATCTTCCTTCCAGCCAGCCGGTAGGCGTATGGCAACGAAGGCAAAGATCACCGGATTCGGCCACATCCTGGTTGGCGATTACCATGGTAGCTGTAAACAGGGGGTCCCTCATAGCTTGTGCCATCATGCTCCCTTTCCACGTAAAGGAAGGTTCTACGGCCTCATCATAGCCTCCGTGGCAGTTTTCACATTGACCAGGATCGGTAAACGTTCCGGACTCTAAAGGTTGTGAACCCGGCAGAAAAAAATCGTCAATGGTGGTAGGAATGATTAAAAGAGGAACAGTTGCTGCCGAGAGGGCCAGAAAAATAAACACAAAAGGAGTAAGAAGGACTTGTGCCTTTAATTTCCGGTAATATTTCCTTAGCCTGTTAGTCATTTCAGTATATCGGTTAGCCAAAACTATCCCAAAGTGTTAAATAAAAGAATCTATTTCCCAATTCCTATGATTTAAATCACATGAAGAATTGGCAGTTGTAAACTCAACTGAACTATTTCAGCATTTGGCACATTGTTTATGCTTCTATCATTTCGTAAAAAGTACAACACAGTTTACCCTAATTATCGAGTTTATAAAGGTAGATTAGTCACGAGTACTAATTCGATTTACTAGTTGTTGTCAAGGGGGAATGGTATGTTTTTTAGGATGAGATTTAGTAGAGATTAATAATCAAATATTATTTGGCATAATCAAAATCTATGCTACATTTGCAGTCCGAATTTTTAGACTCTTGCCAGCCTCAGGCAGATAAGACTCTAAATAAGGGCTCTTAGCTCAGTTGGTTCAGAGCACCTGCCTTACAAGCAGGGGGTCGCTGGTTCGAATCCAGCAGGGCCCACGTTGATAATCAAGCAGTTACGTTTTATATAATGTAGCTGCTTTTTTTATTTGCTTTAAATTTACACAATATTGGTTTGAGTTAGAATTACTTATAAAAACAACGGTAAGCATGAGCAACCTGTTAATATTAACAAATACTGAGCCTATTTTACGAGATCAGGTTCGTATAAGAAATCTACTAAAAGAGTTTAATACCAATAATAATCGCACTACATATTAATATCTCTGTATACAAGTATTCTACAAAAGTCATCGCATTATTGTAATTATTTTCGTTGTATAAAATAATTATCCCAGAATTGTTGTTAGAGTTTTGTAGTGAATGGTTAAAGTACAAGAAAATCAGTTACTTAGGCGAGGAGTCATAGCCTAAGCTATGCTGACGAGCCAATCGTATGTTAAGTGACTGATTTTGAAGTAATTTAATCATGTAATAGGAAGTCTAACAACAATTTTGGGATTAATAAAATCATTACTAAATTTCGCTCTTAAAGCACCTTATTAGCCAAAATGCTTAAAACATTTATAAAATGGTTGAGTTTAACGGTAGTCACCATCCTGGTGGGTGTCACCCTGGCTGTCTATCTCTATAAAGATCAGATCATAGAACAGGTGCTGGCAGAGATCAATAAATCGCTTAAAATAGCGGTTACTGTAGAAAAAATAGATCTCGATTTACTTCATGGGTTTCCTAATATCGCAGTGCAGCTTACTAATGCCAGTCTTCCGGATGTGGAGGGGAATTCACTTTTGGAAGCCGGGGAAATTTATATTGTGCTAAATCCTTTCAACCTTATTAAAAACGATCATACAATAGAAAGGCTGGATATTGAAGAAGCTACCGTAAGAATATTGTTTGATGAGCATAATAAAAGTAATTTCCAAAATCTCATAGAATCAACAGGGGAAGAAAGCGATAAAGACTCTTTGAGTAATCTTAGTCTGAATGCTATCTCCCTAACAAATGTACGGGTTGACTACA
>JBDLIU010000452.1:0-3554 GCA_039714715.1 Bacteroidota bacterium | reverse complement strand
CTTATTCTGCATCTTCAGGAACTAGCAATGTAGCGACTATCATTGGCTTAGGTGAGGCGTTAAGCTTTCTGATGAGCATTGGATTGGATAAAATTGAGGAACAGGTATTGAAGCTTTCCAACTATTGCAGGAAAAAGGTTTCTGAGATAGATGGCTTGGAAGTTATCAGTCCTTCGGATGATTCAGTTTCCTCTGCAATAGTTAGTGTACGATGCCAGAAAGCTAACAATCGGGATCTATTCCAGGCATTAAGAAATGAAAATATTATTGTAAAGCTACTACCAAAATATAATGCGCTGAGATTCTCAGCGCATATATTTAATACAAAGGAAGATATTGATAAATTGACCGAGAAGCTCGAAAAGTTACTCTCTTAGCTTATCTTCTTTTTTGTAATTCCTTAATAAGGTTATCATTCTCTACAGCTTCAAGAGGTCTGATTCTTTCTCTATCCTGCCTGAGCTCAAAGAAGTTATCTTTATAGAATAAGTATGTCTTGATTCTATTATTGGTATTTAACTCAATTATTTCGAATGGCGAATCCTTAAAATCTCCATATAGCGTCAACTTACCATCTTTAACCAGGTAATGGAAACTATATTTTTTACTGATCACTATTTCCACATCAGTACGTGTTGTCAGACTAATAGCTGATTCACTGACAGCTCCCGGAGTATTAATATCTTCATCTGTTTCTACAGCCGAGTCAATTTCGGGTTCTTTAACTTCAGGAATGGTTACATCTGGCAATTCAGTATCCCTGGTATTCTTAATACTGCTCTTATTATCAGTGGCTTTATTGATTTCTTCATCACCTTTAATACCATCAATACTTATTGTTTCTGTATCAGAGGCTTCAGCAATGGTTGATTTATCAGAGGAAGAATTGAGAGCCTCTTCAGTATTTACTGTAATTTCTTTGTCAGGTGCATCCTTGCTATCTAACCACAAATAAGTACCTAATGAGCCAACTCCAACAATACCTATTACAGCAATAGTTTTCACAAGCAATGCCTGCCCGGTAGAGACAATTTGAACATTGTCCAGCCTGGCAATTAATTCATTTTTGCGATAAGCCTTTATCCCATCAGTCACATCTTGTTGAAACTCGAACTCTTCTTTCAACACAGGGTTGGAGTCGATTTCGGTCAACAAATTCTGCTTTTCAATCTCAGAAAGATCATTATTGAAATAGGCTTCTATGCGTTCATTATTAGTCATATCAATCTAAAAAATCATGTTTTGTATATGCCGACTTAATAATCTCGTCTAATTTCTTTTTGCATTTATATTTTTTCGTCTTGGTAGTGTCTGTATTGGCAAATCCTATTTTTTCAGTTATTTCTTTCATCGACATTCCATCGAAATAGTAATAGGATAATACTTTTTTACAGGTTTCATCCAATTGATCAATACATTCATGTACTATTTTCGTTCTCTCTTCTTTTTCCTGCTCCTGAAATTGTTTAGTATCTTTTTGTTCGTTGGAGTGTCTGCTTTTTCTATCCAGCTCTTTCCTCCAAAGATTTAAACAGATACTATAAATATAGGTGCTCATCTTAGAAGTGAGAACCAAATTACCGCTTATGGCCTTCTGCCAAAATACTACTAATGCCTCCTGATACACATCTTTCGCTTCCTGTTCAGTTCCATTGTTGGAGGTTACCAGTCTTACCATCATACGATAATACTTCTGATACACTACCTCCAGCGCACCTTCATCTCCCTGGCATATCCTTGCAAATAATTCTTGCTCGGTCATCGATAATTCACTCTTATATACATGTGGCTACTATATGGTAACCTTAAATTGTACAAATTTTCTATTACGTTCTGAAATTAAGCAAAAACCTGCTCTGAAATGACTAAAACATCTTCAATAACGTATTTCAAAGATGTAACTTATTGAGTTAATATATGAGAAAACTTCAAATTTTCTTAAGCTGATAAAAGCAAAATGCCCGGGGTGGAAGTTCCGGGCATCAATCCCAATTAAGTCAAAACCAAAACGAAAAAACTTATTTCTCAAAATTGGCAAATGGCTTAGTACTAATTTTAGGCAATAAACTTATTAATCTCACTAAGTGAATTACCTATAACTAATCGTCTTGTTTAATCATTGGCCGGCAGCCAGGTTTGTGTTCTGAAGAAGAATGCGATATATCCTCTTACTTGCAAATTTCCATCTTCGACCCATAGTTTGCAGTCATATATCTTGCCGTTATTCGGATCAAGGATTTCACCATCTTCCCATTCATCATCATCCTTTACCATGTCTGTGATGATTGTCATACCAATAATTTTTTGGTCTTTACGATAATCATCACATTCATCACAAATAGGGTCTTGATCCTCATGTGGTTCTTTGAACAGTTTGAGTATTTTACCATAGGCTTTACCATCTTTCTCAAAAATCTCTACGATAGATTTTGGCTTGTTGGTTTCATCATCGATTGTCTTCCATTTACCAAAGATATCTTGTGCTGATAAAGATGATGATGCTACTAAAAGTGTTATAATGATTGCAATTCTCATAATTTAATAATCAAATTAGTTAATAATATTTATTCTGATATAAGTAGTTAAGTTATAGTCAGGAACTAAAAATAGTAGAATTATTTTAGTTATCTGATGTGTTTTCCATTAAACTTTCATCAACTACAATTTCTTTGGCTTCTTGTTCATTGCCAGTATGCGTGTTTTCATCCACAACCGCAATATGAGGAGCAATCACCAATGCTACAATTGATGTTAATTTAATTAGAATATTCATGGATGGCCCGGCAGTATCTTTAAAAGGATCTCCAACAGTGTCACCTGTTACAGAAGCTTTGTGAGAGTCTGAGCTTTTATATTCCATCTTGCCATCAATTTCCACTCCTTTTTCGAATGATTTTTTTGCATTATCCCAGGCGCCACCAGCGTTGTTTTGGAACATACCTAAAAGAACCCCCGAAACAGTGATGCCTGCAAGTAAGCCTCCTAAAGCTTCCGGACCAAATAAGAATCCTATGAGAGGAGGGACAGAAAGAGCGAGAGCTCCGGGTGCTATCATTTCTTTAATAGAGGCCTGGGTAGAAATATTTACACATTTTTCATATTCTGGTTGACCGGTGCCTTCCAGAATGCCTGGAATTTCCTTGAATTGCCTTCTAACTTCTTTTACCATTGCCATTGCAGCTCTACCAACAGCTGATATGGCCAGGGATGAGAAAATAAAAGGAATCATCCCGCCAACAAATAGCATGGCAAGTACATCAGCCTTATAAATATCGATAGAGTTAATCTTTGCTAAACCAACATAAGCAGCAAAAAGTGCCAGGGCTGTGAGGGCTGCAGATGCTATGGCAAAACCTTTTCCGGTAGCAGCTGTGGTGTTACCTACGGCATCAAGGATATCGGTTCTATCTCTTACTTCAGGAGGTAAACCACTCATTTCAGCAATACCTCCGGCATTATCAGCAATTGGGCCAAAAGCATCTATGGATAACTGCATAGCCGTAGTGGCCATCATGCCTGCGGCTGCAATAGCAACACCATACAATCCGGCAAAC
>JBDLIU010000451.1:0-3561 GCA_039714715.1 Bacteroidota bacterium | reverse complement strand
AACAGTATACCTATTTGAGGCTTGGTAAGTAGAAATGAGTATACTGTCCCCGGATTTCCCAGATTTCTAAGTTAATGTAATTGCGTTAATGTAACTGCACAATAATCATCTGCAAACAACCACTACTAATGCTTTAACTGCTCAAAATTCTTTCCCGTAGGGTTCTGAAATACTTGCAGACCAAACTCAGTTAACACCGCCAGAAGATGATCAAAAATATCCGACTGTATTGACTCATACGCGATCCAATCCGTGATGTTGGTAAATACATAAATTTCTATTGGTAGTCCCACTTCACTCGGCGCAAGCTGGCGCACAAGAAAAGTATGTTTGTCATGGATCATCGGGAGACTCTTTAGATACGCTTCAATATACCCTCGAAAAGAACCAATATTGGTTAGTCGACGACCGTTTACCAGGGTCTCCATATTTATATTTTTGCCTTTGTTTGACGCTTCTACCTCAGCTATTTTCGATTCCAGGTGCGGTGCAAGTAACTCGATGGATTTAAACCTGTTAATCATCGCCTCATCGCAAAACTGAATACTGGTTTGATCAATATAGATTGCCCGCTTGATCCGACGGCCACCGCTGTCAGACATCCCGCGCCAGTTCTTAAATGAAGAATCAATTAACTTATGCGCAGGGAGAATAGATATCGTTTTGTCCCAGTTCTGTATTTTTACCGTGTGTAGCGCAATATCAATAACATCGCCATCGGCACCAAATTGGGGTGCCTCCAGCCAATCGCCTACTTTAAAGAGATCATTTGAATGTATCTGGATGCTGGCAACAAACGATAAAATAGTATCCTTAAAAACCAACAACAAAACAGCTGTTAAGGCGCCTAATCCGCTCAGTAAATAGACGGGTGATTTGTCTATTAATATAGAAATGACAACAATACCCGCCAGGATGTTCAGTATAAGCTTACTGATCTGCAGGTAACTTTTGATGTTTAATTGGCGAGCATATTTACTTTTACTGTAAATTTCATTAACTGTATCAAGTACAGCATTCACCACCAAAATAATAACGACAACCATCAAAGCAGATAAACCCTGCTGAATAACCTGACTATAATCTGGGAATAGATCGGAAAACAAATAAATGACCAATAAAGGCACACCAAAAGCGAGGCGTTTAAATACGCCCTGCTCAATTAACATATCGTCCAGGTGTGTTTCTGTTTGTTTGAAAAGTTTCCTCAGTGTGCCAAGAATGATTCGACCAGCGAACAGGTAAGACAACCAGCTCGCACCTAAAATGATTGCAGCCAATATATAAGGACCGCCATTCATTTCGAGTAATAATTCTTTAATGGTCATTAACTGATCATTCATTTTCGTCTCCGTTGGAATTCCGAGGACAGTATACCTATTAACCCAGTACGGTTGATTTTATTTTTATAAATCGCCAATATTCATACTACAAAGGAGTTGATTTTAGAGGAGTTGTTCATGGCCAGGACGCCACGAGTTGTTGTTACGGGATACCTAAATAATAGGGGATAGACAACGGTTTTTGCTATAACTTTTTTATTCCTTACACCCGGGTGAGTCGAATAGTGAAGGCATAAAGCAAGGCCTAACCCTTATATGTGCTTATATGCTCAGGTGAAGTATGCCGAATGATCTATTCAACACCCCTCGGCGTGATAAATATCTTCATTATTTTCGCTGAAAGCTGTCCGTCCGCAGTAATGGCCATGGTCCACTTTGGAACAGCCTGGGCGGCCCATATCGACATTACGATCAGGATAGCCTTTTTGCTTGTGGAAAGATTCCTGAACCATTTGCAGAAGCCACCCTGTGGTTTATCGCTTTTTTGTCCGGCCATATCAATACCTCCCTCAAGCAGATTTTTGTAATCGGGATTCCTTGTTTATGGTGTTAATATACATCAATGTTGGGAAGCGTAAAAGATTTGAGCAATAATAGAAAGTAATAGGGGGCTGTTCCACTGCTGTCCTCATTAATCTAAGATGACCACCGTGTAAAAGAGCATTTGTAGTAAAGCGATGAAAGAATATACGAAGTTCCTAAAACAAGTTGAAAGCCTGAATAAAAAATACGCCTCGATCTATTTCAACGTTGAGCTCGAAGCACTCTCCATGCCGTTCTGGTCATGGCAAGAGATACAGGCAGGGTTGGCGCTGAGGCAAGAGTGGGAAGTGGCTGACTCATTAATACCGTTTTACGGTGACTGGCATGACCTGTTCTGTCTTAATGGAACCACGGGTGAGATAATCGCGCTGAATGATGAACGAGAACTGTTGTGCACCTGGGCTTCTATTAAAGATTTCCTGAGTTGTTTGTCAGAAAAAGAGATTGTTTATGATGAGTATATGGAAGGTGAAGTACATCATTTTGGGGATTCTAAAGGGCATGAGGTAAAACATTAATAAATAAGTGGGGTCAGATGAAACTTATTTCTCTTTGGATCGTAACTTGGGTCGGTCCAACGTCGCCAGGCAAGTTGAAAAGTTTCATCTGACCTCACTTATTCTACCCGAAGAAGGATGGTTAGTTGTTGAATCTATGGCGCACCTGGTTGGGGTAGCCTTTCGACCCGCCGACTTATAGTCAATGGAACCGAGGGTGGAATTTCTGTAAGTAATAATAGGGGACAATAGGGGACATTTAACGCAACAATCAGCGGAAATCCAAAAGCACCACTTCACTTTTCTTTTGTTTTCCGCTGGATTGTTTTGTTATGTGCTTCGCTAGAACTTATACCCTGCAGTAATACCAGGAAATATAATCACCGAGGGATCTTTCTTCGTTGGCTGTCCAGGACTAGAATATTCTTCCTCGTTATAGACGATTGCAAGGCTTGTGGTTACATTCCAACCGGATAACCAGAGCCACCTATAGCCAGCTCCAAATCCTGCAAACGTATTTTCTTTATCCTCATATATCACACCGTCAATCTCTTTTTTGGATTCATAACGCTGATACCCAGAGTTATGACCTACCATTAGACCATACAACAGTGAATCGCTATGCGGCTTGGTATAGTAGCGGTAAGAAACTTGTCCACAACCGCCTAAACCCAGGCTATGACTTCCTTTTTGAATCTCAACTCCCAGCATACATTCAAAAGCTGATACACCAAAAGAGACATTAAAAAATATTTCGTCATCAGAGTTTATTTCCTTTGATTGTTTTTCGACTTCTTCTGGAAACGCGTTACTGCTTGCGAATACCAGTAAAAGAGAGACTAATAGAAACTTCATTTTTAAACTCCAAATAGAAATGAAAGGTCGAACAGACTTTTGTACATAGCAGTTATTATACGGACCCGTCGGTCCGTATAATATATATCAGCAACATCTAATGCTTAGATGTATGTTATTGTTTCTACAAGAGATTACGCATTCCTTGTCTCATTATCAATTTTAGCAAATCGAATAATATGGGACAGACCACGATTTTTTATTGGAGTGATATGATATTTTCTCGAAAACCGTGGTCTGTCCCCTATTATCCTTTATTTGATCAACGGGAATAGATAAAGTTAAACACCTTGGTAATGTGCAGGAAAGTGTATTACGATAAC
>JBDLIU010000450.1:0-3596 GCA_039714715.1 Bacteroidota bacterium | reverse complement strand
CTTGCTTGAAATTGATTCCAATAAAAACCCTGGCCGTCAAAGACGGCAGGCTTCTCTATCTTGAGGCTTTACCCAAAAGCGGATCAGCGCAGCTAATCCAGATCAATCAAGCTTGCTTGAAATTGATTCCAATAAAAACCCTGGCCGTCAAAGACGGCAGGCTTCTCTATCTTGAGGCTCTCCCCATAAGCGGATCAGCGCAGCTAATCCTTGCTTTCTTAAAGAGATCTCAATAATGGCTCTTGGTGAGGCATTAACTATCTCAAGCTATACCTTTCTTTCATTGACTTAGTACGAAAAACCATAGGAGTTAAAAAATTGAAAATTGCCACTACACCAATAATAATTGCAAGGCGTAACCAGGGCTGGTCATTTTCAAGTCTTATTTGAGCATAATAAATTAAAGTCCTTATCCACTCAAGGCCCCCAATAATTAATGCTACTTGAATAACTCTTGCTGAGATTTTACTTTTCCAAATCAGAATGAACGGAATTACCAGACATACAACAGATAAAATCATCATATTAGCTCTGCTTAAATGAGCTGCCATGAGTATAAAACATAATATTATCGGTATGAATTTAAAAGCTAATTTCATATTCTTATGGCTATTCGCATAACGTGGGGTGACTAGGATTGGTAGCGGGCTTCACTATCAAGTCTTGGTCATCAGTGGATAAAGATAGTATACAAACCTGATATATTAGAAAAAAGGCCACTCCCCGAAGAAGTGCCCTTGCAAACCGTGCACTAAGGCACACAATTCGTTCTTAATTCGGGTCACAATTAGTAAAGTTGGGTTTGGGGAGTAATGGTTTAAATCTTTTCTAATAATTGAAGAACATATTTATAAACCACTTCAGGTTCATTATATTGGATAGCATGTGGAGAATCTACTCCCTTGTGAGTGAAGTCAGTTACTCCTGCTCCCAGCTCAGCATGGGAATTGATCCACTCAAAACCACCAACTTGAAGAGCAGTCAATACAACAACCGGTATATCAGGTAACTCAGCTAAATTACTTAGAAGAACAAAGGTTTCAACCATTTGCATTGCTTCAAGTTCTTCTCCTATATTGCCTGAGTTTATTGCATTGGCTACCAATGCATCTTCCCTCTCCTGGGATATGTCATTGCCTGACTCATGAGAAGGATCAATAAATAGTAATGCATCTACTTTTTCAGGATGATATATTGTAAAATATCGGATTATGGGACCTCCCCATGACCATCCTACAAGGATTAGTTTATTATTACCAACCTTCTGCTCGATTATCTCATTTAAGTCATTTGTTATGTTTGCCATACCGCGAGATTCACCGTTATAGGTTGATGGAGTATAACCACTTCGATTGTAGGCAATAACCACATTATCCTCTGCGAGAGTATTTAAAAGTCTGTTCCAGAACCAAACCGAAGCATCACCTCCCAATCCATGTTCAAACAATATGGTAGTTCCACCCTGACCAGCAGTATAGAGTCTTATCATTTTGTCATCTATTATCAAATCTTCCTCGATAAATTCTACATTGCTATCCGGTATTTCAGGTAAGACTTCAAATAGGTTACTCTCGGCAAAAAAAGCTGGTTTATCTGATATGCTAACTTTTACCGAATAATCTTCAGCGGCTGAAATACCTTCCACTTTCCATGAATAATAGACAGCACTATGATTACTTGCCAGGGTAGTAATATATTCTCCACTTTTTAAGAGATCAACATTGAATGCACCCGTAAAATCACTTTCCCACTGGATGATATAGGATTCCCCATTCTTGAGAAACTCTCCCTCCAGGTAAGGTTTTAAAATATCAATGGTCCAGTTTTCTTCAACGCCCTTACAACCTATCGTATAGATAAGTGAGACATTGATTACGATTGCCAGTAGTGTTCTAAGTAGAGGTTTCATGAGTTTAGGGTTTAATTCACATTCTATCTGCTTATTACATGTGGTCATGACCATCACCAAGCAAAAATATCAGATACTGGATTCCAATAAATAGAATAGGAGTAGCTATGACTCCGATAATGGCTAATGACTGTCTTTTTGACTTTTTAACATCCTTTAAATAGATAGCTGAAATTTGGGCTGAGTCTAATAAAGTTTTCTGCTTCTTAAAGTTTTCACCATAGTAAGCTCCATCTATGTATTCGATATTCTTGAGCACGACCTTTGTTCCATGAACAGTAATAGCTTTTGACCTACCCATATTCTCAGCTTCCTCCATCCTAACCATAGTTTTTTGGTAGGCTACACAACTTTGAAAAATCAAAACTATTATTAGTAAAACAGCTACCGAAGTTCTTAGATACATGATTATCTATCTTTAATTCGGGTCACAATTAGTGAAATTGGGCTTGGGGAGTGTATATGAGTCTGCATATAAGGAGAAATCAGTGCATTCAGATACTTTGCTTACATTCCAGGAAGATAGATCTTGGTTAAAAAAAGTAAATGTACTATTGGGTGTCTCATAATAATTGCTGCCTCCTGCAAACATATGCGCCATATTCTCAACATTACTAACATTCCAGTTTGAAATATCTTTGTTGAAATCAGCAGCTTCCATAAACATTCCATTCATATTAGTCACATTACTTACATCCCAAGATGATATGTCCTGATTGAAAGAAATTGCTCTTGTGAACATTCCCGACATGTCAGTAACATTACTTACATTCCAATTCTCCAACGGTTGATTAAAAGATTTAGCAAAGCCAAACATACTACCCATTGTAGTAACATTGCTTACATCCCAATTGCCAATAGGTTGATTGAAAGATGTTGCTCCATCAAACATATGCCACATATCCGTAACATTACCAACATCCCAACTTGATAAGTCCTGATTAAAAGATTTAGCTCCTAGAAACATTCCATTCATATTAGTCACTTTGCTTACATCCCAATCTGAAATGTCCTGATTGAAAGAATAAGTATGCCTAAACATATTACTCATATTGGTTACATTGCTCACATTCCAATTTGAAATATCATGATTGAATAATACCTGTCCCCATGGAATACCTCCAGTATTAATATAACAGCCAAACATGGTACTCATGTTAGTAACGTTACTCACATCCCAACTTGATATATCTTGATTAAACTGCCACTCACCTCCCCATCCATCATCAGAATCTCCCCAATAAGCATTATAAAAAAGTCCAGCCATATTTGTAACCAAGGTTGTAACAACTGTAGTAATATCTTCAGCACTATCCACCATTGTATAGAGCATGGCACTATCCACTACGGTATAAGTAATACCATTAAGTTTATCCGTATCGCCTGCTTGCGCCCAGTCGTTTGCTTTTATGGTTACACCATTATCATCCAGGTAGATTAGACCAAGTTCTCCTTCTTTTTGAATGATTTCCTCTTCTTTACACCCAAAAAGAAGAAGTGATGCTGTAAAGATTACAAGTAGTTTTCTAATAAGAGGATTCATACGTTACAAGTTTTGATTTAAATATTAAAATCTTATTGCGAGAAATAATATTGCCACAATCCAAATGCTTTGAATGGGAGAGGATTTTCATCACTGGTATTACTGCTACTTAATATTATTATTGCTTTTTGATTTTCCAGATCC
>JBDLIU010000449.1:0-3602 GCA_039714715.1 Bacteroidota bacterium | reverse complement strand
CAAAGCTGCCTGCATCGATATTATTGCAGCCAAAGCAGGAACTCAATATTATAATAAAATTCTAGCTACAACTTCTTCTTCCGATACCGACGAAAAAGCGGCTGCTTTTAAAGCCTTAAAAAGGATTTCTACTTATGAAAACACAGATGACTTAATCAAACTGCTGCTTTCGATTTCAGACTCTACTGAAATAATAGAATCTAAAATGGCAATTACAGCTGCCACAAAAGGAATTGAGGCGGAACAAAAAGCAGACGGGAAAGTGCTTACAGCTTTAAAATCGACCAGTAAAAAAGAACGGATAATTGCTATTCTTCCTGAAATTAGCGGACTAGTGGCATTGGAAACTGTTACCAAATATTTTAACACTTCAAGTGGCTCGCAAAAAGAAGCAGCCTTCGAAGCATTAACAAACTGGAAAGATTACTCAGCATCTGAATCGTTGTACAAAATCTGTAAAACTACGGAAGGTGAATACAAACAAAAAGCCTTTACAAATTTTGTGAGAATGGTTCGTTCGGCCGATTTACCAGACGATCAGAAATTATTGCAATATCGAAAAATAATGCCTTACGCTTCATCAAATGAAGATAAAAACAATGTTATCTCTTCAATTGGTCGGCTAAAAACTTTTTTGTCAATTGTTTATCTTGAACAGTTTCTTAAAGAAAAGGAATTGGCAGGAGCTGTTTCCCGTTCAATAATGAGAATTGCACTTCCATCAAATAACGAAAACAATGGTTTTTACGGCGATGTGGTTAGAAGAATTCTGACCAAAGCAGAAAAAGCACTTGCCGGAGAAGACAGCGAGTACGACAAAATAAACATGAAAAAATACCTTGACGAAATGCCAAAAGGCAAAGGTTTTATTTCCATGTTCAACGGCAAAAACCTGGATGGATGGCAAGGAATGATTGCCGGTGGCAACCCAATTAAAATCGCCGGGATGAGCGAAGAAGAATGTAAAAAAGCTCAAGAAGAAGCCAATTTGAAAATGCTTGAAAACTGGAGTGTAAAAGATGGCAAAATTGTTTTCAGCGGACACGGTGCCAACCTGGTTTCAGCTAAAAACTATAAAGATTTTGAAATGATTGTTGACTGGCTGATTACCAAAGAAGGCGACAGTGGAATCTATCTTCGTGGTACGCCACAAATACAAATTTGGGATACTTCGCGTGTTGAAGTAGGTGCCCAGGTTGGCTCGGGTGGTTTGTACAACAACAACCGCGACAATGTTCGCAACCCGTTAAAAGTTGCCGACAACCCAATTAATGAGTGGAATACTTTCCGCATTACAATGATTGGCGAAAACGTAACCGTTTATCTGAATGGGGAATTGGTGGTTGACAACGTTAAAATGGACAACTACTGGAACCGTGAAATTCCGATTTTCGAAAGCGGCACAATTGAACTACAGGCACATGGTAACGAATTGGCTTTCCGCGATGTTTATGTTCGCGAAATCGACACCAAAGAAATTGGTTTGACACAGGAAGAAATCGACGAGGATTTTGTTTCGCTTTTCAATGGCAAAAACCTGGATGGATGGCAAGGTAACAAAACCGATTACTATGCCGAAAATGGCGAGTTGGTTGTAAATCCTAAAATGGGAGGTCACGGTAACCTTTTCACCGGGAAAGAATACAGCGATTTTATTTTCAGGTTCGAATTCAAATTAACTCCGGGAGCCAACAACGGACTTGGAATTCGTGCACCGCTGGAAGGAGATGCTGCGTACGTTGGAATGGAACTACAAATTCTGGATAACACCGCACCAATTTATGCCAACTTAAAAAAATATCAGTACCATGGTTCGGTTTATGGAACTATTGCAGCCAAAAGAGGTTTTCAGGAATCTGTTGGAGAATGGAACACACAGGAAGTAATTGTTAATGGAACGAAAATAAAAATCACCTTGAATAGTGAGGTTATTTTGGACGGGGACATTGCTTATGCCCGCGACCACGGCACAAAAGATGGAAAAGACCATCCGGGACTAAAACGCAATAAAGGTTTTATCGGCTTCCTCGGACATGGCTCTGAATTGTATTTCAGAAATATACGGATTAAAGATTTGAGTGAGTAAAAATCAACCAATTTAAAATATTAAAATAGGCAGGCTTAATTCACCCTGTGAAATTTAATTGGTACTATTCCACAGAGCAGAACCTTCCGGCAAAAATAATTCATGTCACTAAGTTAATAATTTTAGATGCAAAGCCATTTATACATGACCACCACCAAAGGAGGTGGATTTAAAGACTATAATAAATAAATTCAATAAAGTAATTCGTGTTATGAAGTTTCGACTAGTTATAGATAAAACACTCTTGTGGATTGGCCTCATGGCTATAATGCTTGTTTCCTGTTCTGAATACCAGGTACAGGAAGAAAAATGCCCCACAACTTATCAAACCGATGGTGAATGGATTACTGGCCATAACCTCGACCGTTATAACAACCGCCCTCTGTACATTAACAATACAAACGCGTTTGTTTTAACCGGCGACAAACCACTTATCCGTTTGGTAAAGGACGATAAACTGTTTGGCACATTGGCAATTTCGCTAAAGAGGGATGGGGAAATCAAACAAATAGTAGATTTTGACCAGGTTACATCTCAATACGCCCCGGGACAAATGAAATGGGAACTAGAAGACAGCCGGTTAAACGGTTTGAATATAAGTCTGAATGTTCTGCCCCCTGCAAACGGGACAGGAATGGTTGTCCGAGTTGAGGCAGGAGAAATAGGAGATGGCGATGAACTGAGCTGGAGCTTTGGTGGTGCCAAACAATATCCCGGCGAGCACCTTTCCTGGAGCTTTGATGTAATGGGGCATCCTGAATTACTTGATTGGAAACATACAGGCAATCAGGATGAGAAGCCACAGTTCCAGGGGACATTCCCGACAAAAACAGCAAACGTACATTCACTCTCTTTTCAGCTTGACCCTAATGGCATGGCCAGTTACCAAACCGGTACAAAAGCTGAATCAGCCTACAATAGAGCACAGGAGAAACTAAAAAAACTTGTTGGCCGGATGAAAATAAATACCCCTGACCCATACCTGAATGCCATAGCACGAGCTTCGGTGATTTCCGTTGACGGTACCTGGTACCCACCGGTTTTTGTTCACGGCTGTATGCAGTGGAACAGGCCTTTCCCGGGGTGGAGGACTATTTTTGGTGGTACAATGTACGGTTGGCATGAAAGAGTAACGGACGAGGCTAAATACTATATCAGCTCACAAGTAAAAGAGTCGGACAAAACAACAGCCAAAGCTGATCCCGGGTTATTGATGACAGGCCAACACTCGGATTCGCGGTTTTATGGCGCAGGGCGTATCACAAAAAATCAGGCATTTTATAATATGCAGTCGCAGTTCTTCGACCAGCTGGTGCAGGAATACCGATGGACTGCCGACCCTGAATTGATAAAGTTCTTGCGGGAAGCCCTGGAACTACACCTTGCATGGCAACACGACTGTTTCGACCCGGATGGTAACGGGATTTACGAAAGTTATATAAACAGTTGGCCAAGCGATTCGCAATGGTATAACGGTGGAGGCTCGGCCGAAGAAACATCGTATGCCTACCGTGGC
>JBDLIU010000448.1:0-3627 GCA_039714715.1 Bacteroidota bacterium | reverse complement strand
TAGCAATTGCTTACGACTACTGGTGGAACACCAGGAATACTAAAACTTATGTCTTTAATCCTTCAGATGCATCAAAGGAAGCGAAGATATTATTTGACAGAAATTACCAGGACAGGTACAGCGACCCGGGCAGTTTTGTTACGAGGCGCAATGAGATGGGAAGCTATGTGCTGGCCATTGAGAAAAACAATACCTTCCTGATTGGGGATGGATTCAGCGAAAAGGGACAGTTCCCTTTTGTCGATAAAATGAACCTGACAACCCAGAAGAAAGTGAGAATGTACCAGTCAGCCTATACTGACAAACTGGAAAATATTTATGACTATAAGCCCTCAAAAGATCAATTGTTAGTTAGAATTGAATCAAAAAATGAATATCCTAATTATTATTTCAGGTCGTTGAGAAACAAAAAACTCAAGCAGATCACTTCATTTGAAAACCCATTTAAGAGTATTGTGGATGTGAATAAGGAGGTAATTACCTATAATCGTGATGATGGTTTGGAGTTATCAGGGACTTTATACCTGCCGGTTGGATACAACAAGGATAAGAAAGAAAAAATGCCGATGATTCTTTGGGCTTATCCAAGAGAGTATAAAGATAAATCCAGCGCTTCGCAGGTTACTTCGAACCCGAACAGGTTCACTTATCCAAGCTGGAGTTCACCAATATTTTGGGTAACAAGGGGGTATGTTGTACTGGATGGTGCTGCTTTTCCTATCATAGGTGAAGGAGATAAGGAGCCCAATGATTCATTCCGTTCTCAGCTGGTAGCCAATGGAAAAGCCGCCATTGATGCGGTGGATAAGCTAGGCTATATAGATAGGAACAGGGTAGCTGTAGGAGGTCATAGTTATGGGGCCTTTATGGTGGCCAACCTCCTATCTCACTCAGATTTATTTGCCGGTGGTATTGCCAGGAGTGGAGCGTATAATCGTACGCTAACACCATTTGGCTTTCAAAGCGAAGAACGCAACTACTGGGAAGCACCGGAGGTATATTATACCATGTCTCCTTTTATGCATGCAGACAAAATGAAAACCCCATTGCTGCTGGTGCATGGAGAGGCAGATAATAACTCAGGCACTTACCCATTGCAAAGCAATAGATACTTCAATGCATTAAAAGGCCTGGGTGCTACGGTAAGGCTGGTGATGTTCCCTAAGGAAAGCCATGGCTACAGGGCAAAAGAGTCAATTCTGCATTTGCTTTGGGAGCAGGATCAATGGCTTGAAAAATATGTGAAGAATAAGAGCATGAAACCTGATGATGTAGTTTTGGAGCAGAAGAAGTAAAGGCTGAAGAACATTGTTAATTCGATTTATTTTATCTCTTTTTTGAGAATAGAGGAGGCGTCAGTTTAACGTTTAAACATCGTTAAAATATTCCATGTTGACTTTCAGGCAGTTAACAAAGAATTGTACTTTTTTTATAACCATTCAATCTCTAATATCGTATAACCACCAACCTCCCTTGATTTCTTTATGGATTGCTAATTGGATATTTCTAAACTAAAAAGCAATTATCATGAAACAAATTTACATCTTGTTTCTTGGGCTAATATTTGTACCTGCGTTAGCCCAGGAATCCTCAAAAATCGATCTGGAAACAAAAATTGAACAGGTTAAGGTGTTCTTAAAAAGTGCCGAAATTACACGAACCGGTACTGCCAACTTAGCGAAAGGAGACGTCATTTTAACAATCAATGAACTCTCGCCATACATAGATAAAAAAAGTATCCAGGTGAAAGGGGATGGAGAATTTAAAATTATGTCGGTTAATCACCAATATGATTTTTTGAATGAGAAAAAGAAATCACAACAAGTCTCAAAGATAATAGCATCGATCAAGGCCATAAAAATTGAAATCAAAAGAACAGATGCGAAGATTAATCTGTTAAATGAAAAGATAGATTTTTTAAATAATAATAAGCGGTTGAGTCCTGAAAAACTTGCTAATGTTTCTGACCTGGAAAGTGTATTAAGATTTTATGAAAAGG
Source organism: Bacteroidota bacterium (assembly GCA_039714715.1). Classification (GTDB taxonomy): domain Bacteria; phylum Bacteroidota; class Bacteroidia; order Cytophagales; family Cyclobacteriaceae; genus S012-113. The sequence continues at coordinate 1,628 of JBDLIU010000448.1, read as the reverse complement.
AACTTGACATAACACAACAGAATAAAATTGAAACTGAGCTGAAAAAAGATGAATTAGAGGATGAAGTATCAGCACTGGAAAAGGAACTTTTGCAAGTTGCCGGTAAAGAGGAAAAGTCCAGCAGTGAAATTTTAATTAAGGTTAGAACAACAGAAGCAGAGAAGGCTGATTTCACAGTTTCATATGTGGTTAAAAATGCTGGCTGGTTCCCAAAGTATGATATCAGGGCTAAAGATGTTAACAGTCCGATTGAAATAGATTACAAAGCCAGTTTGTATCAAAACACAGGTGAAGACTGGGATAATGTTAAACTTATCTTTTCAAACATAGATGTGACTGAAACCGGGCTGGCTCCAAAACTTAATACCTGGAAATTAAATTTTGACCGATATACCACAAGATCAGATATTCTTAACAATATCTATGGCGAGAGAACAGGTAATGTGAGGGGTATGGTTGTTTCAGGGGATGATGGTTTGCCTATTCCTGGAGTTAATGTTGTTGTTAAGGGAACAACAGTTGGGGCGGTGACTGATATTGATGGGAACTATTCTATTACATTACCTAATGGTGGGGAGGAATTGGTATTCTCGTTTATTGGTATGGAAACACAGGAGGTGGCAATAGGGAGTAGAAGTTTAATAGATGTTTCATTAAACTCAGATGTCCAGCAACTAAGTGAGGTGGTGGTAACAGCAATGGGTATTTCGCGTGAAAAGAGGGCACTTGGTTATTCTGTATCATCGATAGATGTGGGTAATCAGTTAAGCGGAAGGGTTGCCGGTGTTTCAGTTAGAGGGTCATCATCCATAAACAGTTCTAATAGAACAAAAAATATGATGAGAGGTACGATGGTAAACAACCAGACCTCTGTAGATTTTGTTATCGATGAGAAATACACCCTCAAATCGAACGGCAAAGCGCTGTTGATTGACCTGAAGCAATATGTGGTAGATGGGATTTTTGAATACTATGCCGTGCCCAAGCTTAATAGTGCGGCCTTCTTAATGGCCAAGATTGTTGATTGGAATAAATTCGGATTCCTGGAAGGGGAAGCTAACCTTTATTTTGAGGAAGCATTTGTGGGGAAATCTATTCTTGAAACAAAAACTTCAGAAGACACTTTGAGAATTTCTTTAGGGAAAGACAGGAATGTGCTCGTTCAGCGCGAAAAAATTGAAGAGTTCTCCAAACGAAGATCAGTGGGTAGCAATAAAATTGAGAAAACAGGCATTAAACTGATTATCAAGAATAATAAGCAACAAGCAATTAGTCTTAACCTCTATGATCAGATACCTGTTTCAGTTAACAATGCCATAACTGTAAATATAACTGAGAACGAATCAGGAATACTTGATGAACGAGAAGGAATAATTGAATGGGTGTTAACTATAGAACCCAACAAAACGGAAGAAGTAGATTTTACTTATGAAGTGAAGTATCCAAAATACGAAAAAGTGAGTTTGGAGTAAAGAGGGGAGTGTTTAGTGAAGGCTCCGGCATTGAGTTGCTGGAGCCTGTTTTTTATAATCCGTATCTCTCCATTAGAATGTTACTATGATGTTGGCAATGACCTGCAATGAGGTAGAAAATAGATTTTACATCAATAGGCATTTTATTGGCAGTGC
>JBDLIU010000447.1:0-3630 GCA_039714715.1 Bacteroidota bacterium | reverse complement strand
AACAAGAGAGCGTGTAAGGCAGATTAAAGAAAAAGCTATCAGAAGATTACGCCATACTTCCCGAAGTAAATCATTGAAACCGTATCTTGGTTGATCCGGTATATTCATGATGTCTCATGAATTTATTATCTTTGCAGCGATCAATTTCTGATCACTTTAATTAGATTTAATTTTTAAAAAAATATGACAAAAGAAGAAGTAAAAGTATTGATAATTGGCTCTGGTCCTGCGGGTTATACAGCAGGTATTTATGCAGCCAGGGCAGGTTTAAAGCCAGTAATATACACTGGAGGTGAACCGGGAGGACAATTAACCACCACAAACGATGTGGAAAATTTCCCGGGGTATCCTGAAGGAATAAATGGTCCTGAAATGATGATGCAGCTACAAGCGCAAGCCGAACGGTTTGGTACAGATGTAAGGTTTGGAGTAGCCACATCAGTTGATTTTTCGAGTCATCAGCATAAAGTAGTAATTGATGATAGCCATGAGATCTCCGCAGAGGCAGTGATAATTGCAACGGGTGCTTCAGCACAATACCTGGGGCTTGATTCTGAAAAGAGACTTAATGGTAAAGGTGTCTCGGCATGTGCGGTTTGTGATGGCTTTTTCTATAAGGGTATGAATGTTGCCGTTGTAGGAGGAGGTGATTCAGCTGTTGAAGAAGCTAACTATCTGGCAAACCTTTGTCCAAAAGTTTATATGATTGTAAGAAGGGATGAATTGAGGGCTTCGACTATCATGCAGAATAGGGCGATTAATAATCCGAATATTGAAATTCTTTGGAACTCAAATGCGATTGAAGTATTAGGAGAAAATGAGGTTACCGGTGTTAAGATTTTAAACAACAAAACCAATGAAACTTCTGAAATTGAAGTTCAGGGTTTCTTTGTGGCCATTGGACACAAACCCAATACTGAAATTTTCAAAGATTACCTTGAAATGGATAAAACAGGATATTTAAAGGTGATACCTGGTTCTACCAAGACTAATATAGAAGGCGTTTTTGTTGCCGGTGATGCAGCTGATGATGTATATAGACAAGCTATTACTGCGGCTGGAACAGGCTGTATGAGTGCCCTGGATGCAGAGAAATATCTTGTGACAAAAGAATTTGGAGATTGATCTATAATAAATGATTGTAAAATAGCCTGGTCTCTTAATTGAGGCCGGGCTTTTTTATTTTCTGTAATATTTATCGATTGAATCTTTTCTCAAGATAAACATCATTTGTATTTTTAAATACATTTAAACTTTAATTAAACATTTAAGAAATGAAAAACCTAATCTACGCATTACTTGCAGCTTTTATATTGGTAAGTTGTGGTACAGGAACTCAAAAGGAAAATCAAGAGCCACCTAAATCTATGTTAGCAGAATTTCCTGAATTGCATAAGAAAGCATCAACATTCTTCGGGCAATTACCAACCTCTGCACCCAATGAAGCCAATCCTACTTCGGAGGCCAAGGTTTTATTAGGCTATACACTCTATTTCGATAATCGTTTATCGAAGGACGGTAATATCAGCTGTAATTCATGCCATAACCTGGCAACTTTTGGTGTTGATAACCTGGCAACATCTCCCGGGGATGATGGAACCTTAGGTGACAGGAACTCTCCAACAGTATTAAATGCTGCCTTGCATATGACCCAGTTCTGGGATGGTCGGGAGCCGGATGTTGAAGCCCAGGCCGGTGGACCAATCTTAAACCCTGTTGAAATGGCTATGCCGGATGAGGCATCAGTGATGAGTAGGCTGAAAGGAATAGATGGCTATGGGGATCTTTTTAAGAATGCATATCCTGATGATGACGATCCATATACTTACCAGAATCTTAAGAATGCAATTGGTGTATTTGAACGTGAACTACTAACGCCATCTAAGTTTGATACGTTTCTGGCAGGAGATGAATCGGCCTTAAACTCAGATGAGAAAAAAGGTCTGCAAACTTTTATCGAACAGGGATGTATTACCTGTCATATGGGTAATTTACTTGGTGGTAGCATGTACCAGAAACTAGGACTTTTTGGTAACTACAATGAAATGACCGGTGGTGAGAAGGAAGATTTTGGAAGGTTTGCCGTAACCAATAATGAGGCAGATAAATATATGTTTAAGGTGCCTTCATTGCGTAATATCGCCAAGACTGGCCCATATTTCCATAATGGAGCTGTTGAGTCATTGGATGAGTCTGTGAAGATCATGGCTAAGCTTCAGCTTAATAAAGATCTTACAGATGATCAGGTTAAAGAAATTGTTACCTTCATGAATGCTCTTACCGGAGAAGTTCCTGCAAAGTATCAATCGGCACCTGATATGCCTATGTAAGAGAAAATTGATCTAAAACAACAAAAAGCGTCATTCAGAGGCTTTCAAATGGGGTAATAGTGGAGGGAAAGCCGTAGGAATCTCATTAAAGGGACTCCTCGGTAAGATTTCTTCGCTTCGCTCATAAATTTACCTCTGAGTGACGTTTATGTTTTTGTTGTTTATTAGGAGTAATAATTACTATCCTTTTTTAATTGAAATAGAAATGAAATTAGATATTCTGGCTTTTGCAGCGCATCCGGATGATGTGGAAATGTCATGTGGTGCAACCATAGCAAAATATGCCGCACAGGGAAAAAAAGTAGGTATAGTTGATTTTACCATGGGACAAATGGGATCCAGGGGAACACCTGAACAGAGAATGGTAGAAGCTGGCAATGCGAAAGAGATCCTTAAACTTGCAGTTCGGGAAAACCTGGGATTTGAAGATATCTATTTCAAAAACGATATAGATCATCAGGTAAAAGTAGTAGAGATGATCAGAAAATATCAACCAGAAATTGTACTGGCTAATGCACTGGTCGAGCGCCATCCTGATCACGAAAGGGCAGCTAAAATTGTAAAAACGGCTGTTTTTTTATCTGGATTAAAAAAACTGGATACTGAACTTGATGGTGAGAAGCAGGAGCCATGGCGACCAGGCCGTGTGTACCACTATATTCAAAGCACCATGCTTGAGCCTGATTTTGTAGAAGATGTAACAGGATTCTGGGAAACTCGAAATGAGGCTATCTACGCATTCGAAACACAGGTTTACAGACCCAATATTCCAGGACCGGAAACATTTATCTCTTCACCGGAATTCCTGAAAATGCTGGATGCAAGAGGTAAAATGCTCGGGCAGTCAATAGGCGCAGATTATGGTGAAGGATTTAAGGTAAACCGAAACCTGGGTGTGAAGGACATGTTTTCTTTGTGCTAATTGCTGCTTTATTTATTGGTTGAACCAGTTTCTTCCTCAATGTGAAGTCAAGAGGTAACTCCTGACTTAGATTGAATTATCTCTTTGAGTGTCAGAAGGTAACTTCTGACACCACCATAATCTAATTCACTCAGCGGTTTACATAATTTATTGAGAACATCAATACCATAACTAGCAGATTACAAGCAATATATTTAATTAACGTCAGTTCGATATAACAAAAACTTAAAACACAACAAAAAACCTGTCCGTTCCGCAGGCGGACGTCATTCAGAGGCTTCCTGGGATGGATTTGTGTATTGGTAAGCCGTAGGAATCCCAATATGGGGACTCCACGGTCTATTAATTTCGCTTCGCTCCAATGAATAGCCCTCTGAG
>JBDLIU010000446.1:0-3631 GCA_039714715.1 Bacteroidota bacterium | reverse complement strand
AACCGGTCGTTACTGTTGGCGTGGAAGGCTTAAAAAGGAGGTTCTTTGGTCGGGTTACTATCGTTCATTAATAGAAAAAGGGCGTAAGACCATTGGAAATATGATGAAAGAGAGTGGTTATGCAACTGCCCATATAGGTAAGTGGCATCTTGGATGGGAAGATAAAGAGCCTGTTGATTATTCGAAAGGTTATCTTGGCAGGGGACCAAAAGATTTAGGGTTCGACTATTCGTTTGTTACAGCTGCGGCACATAACCTGTTTCCCATAGTATTTGTGGAGAATCATAAATTGATGAGCCAGCTAAAACCGATGGATTATTTTATATATGAACCTGAGAATAAAACACCTGATTATATTTATGAGTGGCATAAAACTCACGATATAGGGCCGATGATGATTGCCACGGACTGGGAACCCGGGCAGGTTGATAAGATTTATACCGAAAAAGCAACTGATTTTATTACAGGGCATGTTAAAGATAATCCGGATCAGCCCTTTTATCTGCATTTAACTCCTGATGCACCGCATTACCCTAATAATGTGCCGGACTTTATGAAAGGGACTAGTGAAGCCGGTATCCGCGGCGATCATGCACAGATGTTTGACTGGATTGTGGGAGAGGTAATGAGTACGCTGGATAAGTTACAAATAACCGACAATACTTTGGTGATTGTTACAAGTGACAACGGTCCACGTCAGGTAGGAATCGATGGTTTTAAGGATAGTAAATATAATGGCAAATTTGTTACCGATTTCGGACACAAAAGTGCAGGTGATTTAAAGGGGTTTAAAGCCAGCCTTTGGGAAGGAGGTCATAGAGTTCCGTTTATTGTACATTGGCCTAATAAAGTAAAACATGCCAAAGTAAGCGATAAGCTAATATGCCTTACAGACCTGTTTGCATCGTTTGCTGATTTGGTTGATTATAAGTTGGATGATAGTATGGCCGAAGACAGCTTTAATGCTTTGCCTGTACTTCTTGGTAAAAACAAAAAAGTAAGAGGAAGTATCATCCATCAGGACTATAACGGAAACTTATCAATAAGAAAAGGTGACTGGAAACTCGTAGAAGGCAAACTTTATAATATGTCTTCCGATTATACCGAGAAAAAAGATTTGGCTGGTGATTACCCGCAGATTGTAGAAGAACTTAACCAGTTATTAAAAAAGCAGGTAGCTGATAACAGAACAGTAATACATTAAAATAAGATAATCAGATAAAAAAATAAAAAAAATGAAAACACTACTAACCTTTGCATTAGCACTGATGCTTTTTTCGTGCACAAATAAAACTACAACAAAACAGTTTGAGGGTGAAAATTTGGCATTCGATAAGCTGGCATCAAAATGGGACGAAGCCATGCCACTGGGAAATGGGATGGTAGGAAACCTGGTATGGCAAAAAAACGGAAAACTTAGATTTTCTCTCGACAGGGCTGACCTTTGGGACCTTCGCCCTATGGAAAACATCGATTTTGAAAAGTGGAGTTTTTCAGATGTTTACGACCACTGGAAGGCTGATACCTATGAAGAGGTTCAAAATACGTTTGATGCTCCGTACAACCGACTTCCTGCACCTTCAAAAATACCTGCCGGTGCACTGGAATTTGATATTGCCGCTCTTGGAGAAGTAAAATCGGTTGAGCTTGATGTTCAAACAGCAAGGTGTATTGTTGAGTGGGAAAGCGGGGCAAAACTTACAACTTTTGTCCACGCCGAAAGACCAGTAGGTTGGTATAAGTTCGAGAACCTTGAACAGCCTGTAAAAGTGGAGATGAAATCGCCTGCTTATAATCGAAAAAATGAAGAAGGTGTGACAGATCAATCAAGAAATGCCCTGAATACACTCGGTTATGAGCAAGGCGAAATCGTTGAGGGCGATAATATACTTACCTACAACCAAAAAGGATGGGGCGATTTTTCTTATCAAATCAGTACCCAATGGGAAGCTAATGGAAGCGAGTTAACAGGATGTTGGTCGGTGTCTTCGGCAAATAAAGGCTGGGAGGAAGTCCCTGAGGCAAAAGAAGTTGTTAATAAAGAGATTACTTCAGGTTTTGATGCATCAGTTGTAGTTCATAAAAACTGGTGGGCGAATTACTGGGCACAATCGTCGGTAAGTATACCTGATTCAATACTTCAGAAGCAATATTACCTGGAAATGTATAAGTTTGGTTCAGCTGCACGTGCCGATGCACCGCCGATTTCGCTACAGGCTGTGTGGACTGCCGACCATGGAAAACTACCACCATGGAAAGGTGATTTTCACCACGATTTGAATACCCAGTTGAGTTACTGGCCTGCCTATGCCGGAAATTACCTCGATTTGGAAGAAGGTTTTCTAAACTGGTTGTGGAAATACCGTCCGGCATTTAAAAAATATACAAAAGATTATTTCGGAACCAATGGAATGAATGTCCCTGGTGTAACAACGCTTGAAGGAGAACCAATGGGAGGATGGATACAATATTCATTCGGACAAAGTGTAGCAGCTTGGTTGTCGCATCATTTTTACCTTCACTGGCGATATACAATGGATAGGGAGTTTCTCGAAACAAAGGCTTATCCCTGGCTGAAAGATGTATCTGTTTTTCTCGATGAGGTGTCGGTAAAAACTGATGATGGTAAAAGAAAATTGAGAATTAGTTCCAGTCCGGAAATTTATAATAATTCGCGAAAAGCATGGTTTGCCGAAACAACCAATTTCGATTTGGCCCTGATTCGCTGGAACTTTGAAAAAGCAGCAGAGCTTGCTACAGAACTTGGTTTGAACGAGGATGCAAAAAAATGGCGACAAATTTTATCAGAATGGCCTGAGCTTGCTGTTGACCCTGAAACAGGGTTGATGTTTGCCCCGGAATTTCCATATAATCAATCACACCGTCATTTCTCTCATTTAATGGGATTTCATCCGCTAGGGCTTATCGACTTATCAAATGGGGAAACCGATAAAAAGATAATACAAAATACTTTGAAAAATCTGGAGGATAGGAGTCCAAATTCCTGGACAGGTTATTCATACAGTTGGCAGGGAAATCTTTACGCCCGTGCATTCGAAGGAGAAAAAGCAGCCAAAGCATTAACAACTTTCGCACAATGCTTTTGCCTTAAAAACACCTTTCATGCCAATGGCGACCAGTGTAAGGCAGGCCACTCGAATTTCACATACCGCCCGTTTACTTTGGAAGGTAATTTTGCCTTTGCATCTGCTATACAGGAGATGCTGATACAGAGCCACACCGGAACGGTAAAGCTATTTCCTGCAATTCCAAAATCATGGAAAGATGCTTCTTTTAATGGTTTGAGAACTCAGGGAGCATTTTTAGTTTCGTCTGAACTTAAGGAGGGACATGTAAAATTGGTAACCATAAAATCGGAAAAAGGTGGGTTGATTAAATTAGAGAATCCTTTTGGCGATATAGATTTTAAGGTACAGAATGCGGAATACAGCATTAATGACGGAATTATCACTATTGAAATGAAACCGGGGCAGGAGATTGTTTTAAATATATAAGTGCTTGTTCAGGAATAAAGTTTGAATGTAAAGGTTATTTCTTAACGAGCACTTAACATTAAATAACCAATAATTATTAATCGCACATATTCAACGACTTTTCTTGATTAGTATTA
>JBDLIU010000445.1:0-3653 GCA_039714715.1 Bacteroidota bacterium | reverse complement strand
TCTTGAGTTTCACCCAATCGAAGATGCCGCTCATCTCCCTCACTATGAAAAACCAGAGATCGTAAATCCAATACTCCTAAACTTTCTAACCACCAACAATAAGCATTGAATTAAAGCATTTGACCGCGGTTTTCTAACCCGTTCCACGCAGTATCCTTGGAACAAGCGCGAATTAAATCATAACCAGCTTTATTGCTGGGGGAGCTGGGGTCAAAGACCCTAGAAATTTCATCTTCTCAACACCCAATTGAAAAACACCACTGAATCCACGCTTCAAATTTCAATGTTAACCATTCTCTCTTTTAAATTTCTCCGGATCACAAATAGCACATGTTTTAATTTTTGGCACGCCATGTTGGCATTTTTGTAATTTCGATCTCTTATCCAGAGGCATGCTCCTCATTGTTCGGTAACTTGTATCTTGCATTTGCTTCACATCTCCTCTTGACGGTTTAGCATCCATTCTATGTGTGAAATCTTGCAGCCCCGAAATTCCCTCGTTTGACAATCTCCCTCTTGATTGCTCCAGGCTTGTTCTAATGTAGTCCTTTGCCCCTTTTTCATCACCGTCACGATAATATTTCAATGCATGTGTGGAAATTGAACCCACTTTAATTTTTGAATATTGTTTGATTACAGCAGCATTTTTACGGGCTTCCTTGTATTTTGCTGCACTTACTTTCAAAAACTCTACTTCTTTTTCAATACTGTGTTCGTCCCCATTAATATCTTCCCAGCTCAAAGCGAATTTTAATTCATTTACCGACGACTCCGTTGGGATCCCTAACTCCAGGAATATGCAGCGCTTCTCGTTAGCAGCAAAATTTCCCAAAAGAACCTTGTGTAAATTTCCATCTTCTTCCATCTCCCAGCCACCTGGGATTGACATTTCTAGCCCATCAGGAACTACTATTTCTAATACAGTGTTCTTGGCAGTGATATTCATTAAGTCATCAAAATCATTAGCAAACGCATCCAGAATGTGTTCAGGAGATTTTATGTACCTGTATACTCCTTGCCCCCGATTAGCGATCTCTGTAAGCAGGAACTCATTAAATTGCAGCCCAACACCGAAAGTTGATGTTCTGATGCCTCTCTTGGCTAATTCTGAGGAATGCTGTCCCAGTTCTTCAAGATCAGTGATCCCTACATTTGCCAAGCCATCGGTCATCAGGAATGCGTGATTAATGTGTCCATTATCTGCTTTGGCGATAGACTCGCACCCCCTCAACCATCCACCGCTGAGATTGGTCATGCCTCCAGCTTGAATTTCATATAATATTGATGCAATTAAATCTTTGTTTGCTTCAGTACAGGGAATTGCCTCAAAATGAGGGTGAACAACCTCATTGTAAGAAATGATGGAAACAGTATCATTTGAATTTAACTGGTCCACGATCAATTTTGCCGCCTTAACAACATTTCTGATCTTTTCTCCATTCATTGAACCGCTTCGGTCAATAACCAAACCCAGGTTAATTGATCCTCTCTCAAAATCATCTGAGATTCCAGGAGCTGTTACACATACCCTCACGATCCTGGTTTCTTCCTTGCTCTTTGGAATTACATCCATATCTGACTTAATCTTAAATTTGAATTTTTTACTCATATCAACTCTCCTCCTATGAAAGTAACTGAATTAAAGACTTCAATTTTGAATTTACATAATTAGGGTCGTTCCTAATAATTCTTTCATCTACATGCAATTCAATTCCGGGACGAATTGAATATTTTATGTACCTGTCAAAATTCCCTTGCGGCCTTGTACGATAAGGTCTTGAAGGACCTGGGGTAGCATCGTTTAATATTCCTGATTTACTTGTATACTTCTTTTGTGATTCAAGAACATCAGAAATATAAGACATTGCATCTAAATTTGATTCATCTTGATTCACTTTGAAATCAGATGGCATTCTCTGTTTTACAATATCTTCCATTTCTTTTAAAGTCAGTGGAGCGATCAAATTTTGAATTTTCTTCAATGGGAAGAAGTTATTCTTCATCTTTTGAATAAAATTGATCCGGGTTATATAACTTTCATCATAGTATGTGTACCTACCTTTTGAAGAAATAGCCGGAAGCAATCCCATTTCTGTGTAGTATCGGATAGTCCTTACTGAAACCCCAGTTTTTTCTGCTAATTCACTGATCAAATATTGTTCTTTTTTCATATTTTTATCCCTTTCTGAGTTATTATACCATAATTACGTATTACTGTATATTTGAATTCAAAATTACAGGAAATTAGGACCAGGATTGCATCAAATACAAAGTGATCAGAATATACATATCAAAAAACCTCCTGAAAAAACAGGAGGTTTTTTTATATTACTTTGATCTAATCATTTACTCAGGTCTTCTCATTTCCGAAAAACAAAGTTCTTTTGATGCAAAGGCGTTAAGCAAATATTACACCAGCAACTATTCCGTATACGATCATAATTCCAAAGATCACTGCAAATGTCAGTATGATCGTGAGGAGTGCCTGCCACCATTTTAGTTTTGTGTGCCCCATCAAACCAAACAAGACAGCAAAATTATACGCAAGCCAGAATAACACCCCAACCATAGCCAAACCTTCTGGAAGGGCCAAACCAACAAACTGCTTCAGGATGGTCCAGATGATCGCAGCACCATAAATCCCCAGGATGTTGTTAAATGTGGGTTTTACCTTGAAAATTCGGATGACATACACCATGATAAGTGCGCTTAAGAATGTTCCAATTAGCAAGCTACCAAATTCTGCAATGGCTGCATTGAAACCAACAAGCCCCATTCTTCCAATCCCGCTGGAACCGCCATTGCCTTTAAAGAAAGCAATAACTGCACCTAAAATTGCTGAAAATGCGATCAGCCACACTGCTGGCTTTGTGTACTTATCACTGCTGGCAACTTCATCAATTTCAGATTTACTGAACTTCAAACCTGCCATGATCATTTTTGCTGCTTTATTACCTAGTTCCATAATAACTCCTAATATATAAATATTGAATTAAAAGAGAAAACCTGTAGGGCCTTAAAAATACTCTACAGTCAATCATAAGAATATTAAGAATGCCTGTCAAGCAGACAGGCATTAAAGTTCATGATGGCATGCTTCACAAGCTTCTATGAAACGGCACAATTCTCCAAAAGAACATCCCGCTTATTTTCCGATTGCTTCCTGAATGCTCTCAAAGTGCTGGAAGCTGTGGCGCAAGGCATGATCCTCAATGAAAAATTGTGCGGTCAATGGAGCGTTGGCATTCAGAGATACTTTAGCAGAATTATCCAACTGCTCGTCATTAAGTTTCCTGACGCGCATGGCCGCTTCCCTGCTGTTTTTTCTTAACAGATCAAGCACTGCTGATTTATCAACTTTAGCAAACTCGTGCGCATGTTCTTCATTGATCCCGTCGATCACATCCCATGTGACACCTTCTATCGGCTTTCCTTCTGCCAGCTGCATCGCCAGGTCTATTTCGATCGGGTAAGAAACAGCCACATGGTGTACCAGGACCCCAACCGGGCGCTTTTCGTTTGTGACCAGCGACTGGTATTCTTCATCTGATAAACCTTCGATCAGAGCAGCTAGTTTTTCTGCCCCCTGGATGATTCTATCTGCTAATAAATCGGATCTTCCACTCATTTATATCTCCTGAAATTTAATTGAT
>JBDLIU010000444.1:0-3657 GCA_039714715.1 Bacteroidota bacterium | reverse complement strand
GTGGAAATTTTGGACGTCGTTTCTTTTTTAAAACCGAGTGTGGCTCCAGTGCGTATTCTGTTGATGGTGAACACCGATTCTGCCCCATCATGAACACCAATTCTGATCCATCGTGAACACCTATTCTGATTCATCGTGAACACTTTTGCTGTTTTTCCAGAATCAGTGTTCACGATCGCCCAGAATATGCATCCAGATCAATCGTTTTCAATTTCTGCTCTGGAACGTCCAAAATCCCAATCAATTGAGCGTTATGTTCATTACAATACAGATTTTAACTTGAGGTGTTTTACGAAAGGAAGGAAATCCTTATCAGAAAAAAGCAATGGAATTTTCTTGTCAATACAGAATGTAGCAATAATCACATCATTCGTTTTTCTAATAGTAATCCCCTTTTTTCTCAAAGCACGAAAATTATTAGCACACTTGACGACCATATCATTACCAAATAACTCATATTGGTCCAATGTTGCCAAAGTTTTTCTTGCTTGATTGTAATCCTTATCATTTCTAAAGCCTTGGAGTATTTCTAGAGAAATAATGTCACCAATAGCTACAATGCCATCAATAAGTGCACTATCAAGAGCATTTGTTTCTTTTGATTCAATGCCGTTAAAGTAATCAATCCAAACGCTGGTATCAACCAGAATCACTTGCCACCCCTCATTTCATCAAGATCACCCTCCCATTTTAGTTTACCTCTAAGCTTTCGTATGGCTTGTTGTTTATTTTGCTTAACCAACAACTTAAGCCCAAGCTCAACAGCATCTTTCTTAGTGGTCAATCCAGTAGCCTTTAGTGCATCTGCCATTAACTGGTCATCAATCACAATATTCGTTCTCATTTGACACCCTCTGCGCATAAAACTATAATCTATACACATAATAGCATTGGAAAAAGAACATAACAATACACTCTGAGTCGGTCTGTCAAGTTTTTTTAAAAAAAATGTCCTTAAAAAACAATTTCTATAAACAAAGGGAATTTGTTCTTCTTGCTGCAAATGCAAGAAGTGGCATACATATATTTTAATTGCTCTTTAAAAATCAAGTCACTAAAGGTGAGCTTTTCTCTTTCAGTGAAAGAAGATATCTTGCCTCATTGTAAGGTTCATGGTTTTTCCAACAGCGGAAAACAATTCGTGCCCATTTAAAGGCCAGAGCCCTCAAAATGGTTTGATGTGATTTTCCTTTGGCTTTTTGTTTATCATAATAAATTTTAGCCCAATAGGAATAATGAATCGTCTGATTGGCCCATTCCACAAATGTCTGACGAACAAACTTAGGGCAACAATATCGCCAATGGATCCAGGTTGACTGACCACTTCGCTTAATAACGGGAGCCACACCAATCTGACGAACCACTTCATCACTGCTTTCAAAGCGATTCCTCTGGCTGCCCATTGCCACCAGTAAGCGCGGAGCAAACACAGGGCCTGCACCTGGAAATGAATTAAATATCTCATAATCTGGGTGAGTTTCAAATCTCTCAGCAATTTGTTTGTTGTACCTCTTAATGGTGCTCAGAACATATCTGAGCATCTCTATCAGACAGAGGACATAGTGTTGAGATGGGTCTGTTACCGCTTTATCTTCAGTCAGTGGTATTGCTGATTTAATGGCTTCCAGTCGCTCATTAATTTTTTTCTCTGAGCGAGTATGATGTTTATGAAAAAAATGAATCAATGTGGTTTTATGAGCTCGTTTTACTTTCTTCAGATTGGGCCATTGCTTGATAAAGTCACAAAACAGTACGGTATCTATATCTTCAAACCAGTTCAAAGGCTGAGGATAATAGTCTTTTAGAGCTCGGGTAATACGATTGGTTAAACGGACTTTTTCAGACACTAATAAGCGTCTCTGTCCCACTAATCGTTGAAGAATGCGAGTTTCTTCATCGTCTGGAGAAATGACACGTAATTTATCATCATGACGCAGTATAAAATCGACCATGAGAAAGGCATCTGTAGGATCATCTTTTGCCCCACTGTGAGTAAAAGTCTCCCGGTAATTGGCTAAAGTGGCAGGTACGACCGGAAATAGGTCAAACCACGCATATTTGAGCAAGGCATAGACAATGGGACCATTTTTTAGTTCCAGACAAATGGCTATTTGCTGATCAGGAAACCGCTTATGGATTGCTAAAGCCCAGTCTTCAATGGCTTGGGGGTTATGCTCAAACTGAGTATATTCAAATACGCCCGTATCGAATGACATGATGCAAACATCATGCTTTTTATCTGCCCAGTCTAATCCGATAATGGCAGCATATTGATTGAGGTTATTTGCTTTCATAATCGTTACTCCTGTAGTAAAGTTAATGAAAGCTGTTATGCAAATCTTACTTCTGCGAAAGCCATTATAGGCGAGTCTTGGTGAGACAGACTCTGAGTGTTCGTTAACGAAGTAAGAACACGGGATAGCTCGAAATTCATTGTTAAAAGCATCACATGCTGTGGCATGCATATTCGTAGTTATCCCGTGCATAACAGTTACTTTGAGTATAGTGCTAAAGGTAAAGATTAAGTGTTTTGTTTGCCTCACAAAAAAGAATTTTAAAAAATTGGATAGAGATGGAGAGAGTTATCCACAGGGCCCACAGTCTGGATGTTTAATAATGACTGTCATCCTGTGGACTTGTGGGTAACTCTCTCCATCTCTTTAGACCCACTATAAGGGCATGCTTATGGAAAATCTGGTCGTTGCTTGAACTCAAAATTCTGAATTTTTTGTATACCAATGTGCCATAAACAAGTCTCTGGAACGACCAGCTTCCCAGAGATGCCGACGTTGTGCTAAAAAAACACCTCAAAACCTCCCAATTTCTTGCCAATATTAACAAATATGTTAATATTGGCCCATGGAATGGGAAATTATTTATTATAGTGAGGCAATTCAAGAGGAAATATTGTCATTTCCACCTGGAATTCAGGCAAGGTATATTCATCTGACCGAACGGATGAAAATCTATGGTGCTAACCTCGGAATGCCTCACACGAAACCCATGAAAGATGGTTTGTTTGAGCTTCGCATGAAGTCAAAAGAAGGCATTGGTCGAGTTTTTTATTGCACTTTGGTCAACCAAAAAATCGTTATGCTCCACTCTTTTATCAAGAAGACTCAAAAAACACCACCTAAAGAACTCAAAACTGCCATCTCCAGAATGAAAGAGGTGAAATCAAATGCTGACACATGAAGAACTGAAAAAGAAAATTTTAAGCAACCCTGAAGTTAAATCTGAGTATGACTCTTTAGAAGAAGAGTTTTCACTTTTTGATGAGTTACTAAAAGCAAGAATGGATGCAGGGTTAACTCAGTCAGAAGTTGCAGAGCGCATGGGAACCAAAACTCCTGCCGTAGCGCGTTTAGAAAGTGGTGGTGGTAACAAACAGCATTCACCCTCTATTTCCACGCTAAAAAAATATGCAAAAGCTGTTGGTTGCCACTTAGAAATTAAGCTTGTGCACAACTAATCAGGCCAAGCACAACCAGAAGTTGCTCGGGAAAATCTGGTCGTCGTTTGAAAAGCGAAACGACAACCAGCTTTCCCGAGAACTAAACGTTGAGGCTGTAGAATAACTAAACTAACGTACTAATTCACCTTGTTTTTCAATGCCCCTTGAATGCCGATCAAGTTTGTGATCTAATAGATATTATT
>JBDLIU010000443.1:0-3691 GCA_039714715.1 Bacteroidota bacterium | reverse complement strand
ATTTAAAAGATACTGATTGGACTAAAGTATTCTTTAGAACGGGAATATCTCAGGATCATACGTTATCTTTAACCAGCGGAGGAGCAAATATGAACTCTTATACATCATTTGGTTTCTTCGACCAACAGGGGGTCTTAGTGGATAGTAGACTGAAAAGATTTAACTTAAGAAATAATTTGACTGCAAAAACTAAGAATGATAGGCTTAATCTTTCAACAACTATTTCATTAAATAATTCCAACAATGATTCACCAAATCAAATTGGATCAGGAGCTATAAACAGAAACTACGCATTAGGTGGTATGATATCTGTTCCCTATATTTCTCCTGATGATTACACACCGGATGAAGGTGGTTCAATACCTGTTGTTTTTTCTAACACCCCTTTGTTTTTACTTGACAGACTTGATACCTATACTCGATATGAAAATGAAGTAAAAGCCTTAGCAGGTGTGAATCTTAGTTACAAATTAACAGATAATATTAAGTATAGTGTAAAACTAAATACTGACTATACTGAAGTTCAACTTACCAGAGCTGAATCTCCAACATCTTTCAACGCAATTTATTTTGCAGAAGAGGGTAATGACACACCTGGTTTCCAAAGCCAATCGTCTGATCGTGTATTTACATACAACGTTGTAAATCAATTATCATTTGAGAAGACTTTCAATGAGAAGCACAACCTGATGGTAAGTCTTTTTTCTGAATATTTTAAAGCACACAGAAGATTCCTAGGATATTTTCAAGAAGGGCTTGATCCAAGAGTGTTTTTCCCCGGAGACGGAAGTGCTTTTATCTCTGACAACCCCGATAACGACTGGTTTGTAGATACGCCTTCTTCCACTTGGACAGATGCAGGTCTGTTATCTTACTTTGGAATGCTTGATTACGATTTCAATAGTAAATATGGCCTTTCTAGTACTCTAAGACGTGATGCATCATACCGGTTCCGTGAATCAAATCGATGGGCTACTTTTTATTCTTTCTCAGGAAGATGGAATATCAGTGAAGAAAAATTTATGGACGACTCAGTGTTCCAACTATTAAAATTAAGAGCATCATATGGTACAACCGGTAACCAAAGGATTGATAATGTTGAAGGTAGGACAGCACCTTTCGCAATACCTAACGGTTTCCTTGACCTATACCAAATTGGATCAGGATATGGAGGACAAAACTCTATTTATGCTTCACAGTTAGGAACTTCTGATCTGAAATGGGAAACAATCTCACAAACAAACATTGGTCTTGACTTTGAATCATTTAGCAAAAGACTAAGAGGTAATGTAGATGTCTATAACAAAGTTACGACAGATTTATTCGAAGAAATGGATGTCCCTTATACATCAGGTACAGATGCTTTATATATAAACGGAGCCGGTGAACTTGTAAACAAAGGAATTGAATTGAGTTTGTTTGGAGATGTAATTAAACAAGCTGATGGCGTAAACCTAGTTTTAAGATTTGTAGGAAACTATAATAAGGTTAATCGTTTTGGTTCAGAAGAAAGTGATGTAGAAGATGGCGGAAAACTATATCAATACTATAGATACAGATATATTGGGGTAAACCCTCTTAATGGTAATTTATTGTTCTTAGATGCTGATGATAATGTAACAGAAAATCCTGATCAAGATTTAGATAGAGTGTTTACTGACAAAAACAGATACCCGGATTATCAAGGTAGTTTTGGGTTTGATTTTGATTATAAAAACTTTTTTATATCAACAACATTTAACTATGCAATAGGTATTGACCGATTTGATTGGAATTATCAAGGATTCCACGACCCGGATGCCATTGGCCAATTTAGGCACTCAAATGAGATCATGAACTATTGGACTCCTGAGAACAGAGAGACAAATATTCCATCTTTAGATGCTTCAAATTACTCATTATGGGGTGGCAGTGACATGTATCTTTTTAGTGGTGATTACGTAAGATTAAGACATTTTAGTATTGGGTATAACGTAAAAGAAAAAAAGTTAGAAGAAATTGGTTTCAAATCAATAAAAACTTTTATCAATGCTGAAAATTATCTGACTTTTACAAAATGGAAAGGATTTGATGTAGAAAGTGCTTCAGGCTCTTCTCAATGGGGTTATCCGACTCCTAGAATATTATCACTTGGTATTGAACTTGGCTTTTAATCATGAACTTTTCAAATTTATTCAAACAAAAATTAAATAAAATGAAATATAATATATTAATAATATCAATTATTGCATTTACAGTTACATTTACATCTTGTACCGATGCTATTGATATAGAACAACCCGGAACTTTGGGCAGCGATGCCGCTTACCAAACGGTTGATGACCTAAAATTAGGTCTAACAGGATGCTACATGTTTTTAGATAACACAGTAGAAATGAGGTTTAATGCAGTTTATACTGACGAGATATCTATTGGTTTTGACAATGGTGGACAAGCAGTTAATGAGTATGCATTAGAACTATATGCCATCAGTTACTCTCCATTAGAAATTTGGTCTGGAAAATACGTCGCGATAAGTCATATAAACAAACTATTAGAAGCAACTGCTAATATTTCTCCGGAAGAAGATGAAGTAGCTGTTTATAACGATATTTTGGGGCAAGCACTTGCTTTAAGAGCTTATTTGCATTTTGAGCTATTAACTTATTTTTCTACAGACTTAACTGACGATTCGGCAATTGGTGTTCCTGCATTAAATTATGATGTCGGTTCTGGAGACATGCCTGCACGTAATACAAATGGAGAAGTATATGATCTCATATTTGCTGATTTACAGTTGGCGCAAAACCTGCTTGATAATGATAATGAGGTAACTTTTGTTGGCAAAGACTTTATTACTGCTTTAAAAGCAAGAATATCAGCTTATAGAGGTGACTACGCAAATGCAGATATTTATGCTTCAGAATTACTCACAGAATATCCAATTGCTAATAGAGATCAATTTCTCAACATCTTTACTGATGAATCTAATCAAGAAATTATTTTTAAGTTAGAACGTAGTCCAAATGACAATTATGATGGACAAGGAACTGGTGGAGGTGGCTGGGCAGGCAGTTTATTTGCCTTTTCAAACTCTACATTATCCGGTTCTCCTTTCTTAGAAATGAGTCGTTCTTTATTTAATTTACTTGACACAGAAGATATCAGATATGATGCTTATGTTGATCCTTCGTCAATAATTGATCCGGATTATATGATCAGTGAAAATGTAATAGAGTCAGACATATTGGTGATTAGAAAATATCCCGGTTCTGATGGACAAAATTTAATGAATGATATAAAGATCTTCAGGTCTTCTGAAATGTTATTCTTAAAAGCAGAAGCTAAAACTTATGCAAATGATCTAGCTGGAGCAGCAGCATTGATAAAACAACTTAAAGATGCTCGTTTTGGCTATGATACTGGTGAAATAACATTTAATTCACAACAAGAAGCCTATGCTGAAATTTTAAATAGCAGAAGATTAGAACTCGCTTTTGAAGGATTTAGATGGGTTGATTTAAAAAGACTTGGGACAAAAGCTAATACTCAAGTAGATAGAGATCCTCGTGATTGTGAAATTAATAATGTTTGTACAATGCCTATCAACGATTACAGATTTACATTACCGATTCCACTACGTGAAATGGATGCAAATAATTCATTAGTTCAAAATCCCGGTTACTAAAATTAAATAACATATTATGAAAAA
>JBDLIU010000442.1:0-3703 GCA_039714715.1 Bacteroidota bacterium | reverse complement strand
TCCACAACAAACATCTGAAGGGTCTTTTCTGGTAAATCACCGAGTTTTCGGCAATAGTGTAAGACGGCTTTAATGCTAATGTCTTCACGAATGGTGATCATATTGAAGTCCATTAAAGCGCCCACTGTGCCTTCTTCATAGGAAAGCGCTTCTTCAACTTGTTGCCGGTTTCTGGGGCTGAGTGTATTAAGGATCTTATGAACCACTTTTACCTGCAGATCTGGCACCTGATCTGCGATTTCATCACTATCCAGATTTTCTACAGCTGAAACCAGTTCATCGGAGCTCATTTTTTTAAGCAGACTGTTTCATATGGCATCGGAAAGTTCAAGTAATACGTCATCGGTTTTATCCGGATCAATATTCTCCCATACATAAGTTCGCTGTTGCTGAGGTAATGCCTCAAATAAATCGGTCAGATCTGCGGGATGGACACTGTTGAGTCGGTTTTTAATACGTTGGATTTGTTGCTTATGTAGAATAGAATAGGTCAAATTGGGACGATGTTGATTTTCAGACAAAGGGATCTCTTCCAGATGCTGGGCTTGGATGAGATGACTGATATCATCCAGAAGATGATTCTTCCTTTCTTTGTGCTGGGCGCTTTCGACTTGATTCATGAAAATGGGATCATTATTTGTAATTGACACTATAAGTTTGTCGTATGACAATTGTATGACAGATAACCTTTTGAATAAACTGCTGAGAAAATGGTAGCCTGAATGCTTAATGCAATAAAACAATTTTTTGAACAAAATATGACGGCCGATCTAGCCTCGACTGATCCGGCGCATCAACTGAAGTTGGCAACTGCCGCTTTGTTAATTGAAATGATGCATCAGGATGAAAAGGTTTTGGACGTGGAGCAAAACACTGTTAAGAATGCTCTAAAAGAGACCTTTCAACTCACTGAAAATGAAACGCATGAATTATTTCAATTGGCAGAGGAAGAGGTTCACCATGCCACCGATTATTATCAATTTACCCGCTTAATTGCGGATCACTATACCCAGCAACAAAAAATTCAGGTCATTGAGTTACTATGGCAAGTAGCCTATGCAGATAATCATCTGGATGCTTATGAAGAACATATGGTGCGAAGGATTTCTGATTTGATTTATGTACCACATCATGACTTTATCAAGGCAAAGCTTAAGGTTCAATCTCAAATATCAGGATAGCTTGTCGGTTTTTGAATGGATTTTATGAAAAAATTATGTAACTATTCAGCATGATTTTAAAATAAAATGAAAAAAAGAACTTGACAGCTTTTTTATGTGATTTTTTAAAAATTTACTGAATTCAGATTGTAGCATTATTATAGTGTTAAACGATCTGAGTGATCCACAGCGATCTTTTTAAAGCCAGGAGATTCCCCGTGGTGTCATAGAATTTATATTGGCTTAAATCGATCGACAGATCGAAATGAAATAAAATGCCTCATGATACAATTGCATTATTACACTAGCAATTGGGATCTTGAGTGAAATTAGACGGTATTGACATTGATGGCACACTGAAAGAGCTGGAATCAACGCTTGCCAGTGAGAAAGATTTATCGCCTGCTTTAAAGTCAATGATTGGCATATTGATTTTGATCGTCAAACTGTTAACCAACCGTATGGGTTTGAATAGCAATAACAGTAGTAAACCACCGTCAAGTGATCCGAATCGGCTTAAAACCAGTAAAAAGAAATCAGGAAGAAAGCCTGGTGGTCAGAAGGGTCATATAGGAAAAACACTCAAGCAAATTGAAGCTCCTGATGAGCTTGAGATAATATCAATTGATCGTCGAAGCTTGCCCAAAGGTCACTATAAAGAGTTGGCACCAGAGGTACGTCAGGTATTTGATATTGATATCTCCAGAAATGTGATTGAATATCAGGCTCAGGTTCTACAAGATGAAAATGGCAAACGATTTGTTGCATCATTTCCAAAGAATGTAACAAAAGCGGTTCAATATGGAAATGCACTAAAAGCTCATGCCGTTTATATGTCACAGTACCAACTATTGCCTTACAAGCGGATAGAGGAATATTTTACAGAGCAGTTACAAATCCCGATTAGCCAGGGTTCGCTGTTTAACTTTAATAAAGAAGCCTTCAAAAACTTAGCTGCTTTTGATCAGATTACAAAAGATAAACTGGCCGCAGCCCGAATCGTTCATGCTGATGAGACGGGTATTAATATTGAAAGTAAGCGGCGTTGGTTACATTGCGCCAGTAATTCTTTATGGACCTACTTCTTTCCCCATGAAAAACGAGGAACAGAAGCCATGGATGAGATAAATATTATTCCCCGATTTAAAGGGATCTTATGCCATGATCACTGGAAGCCTTATTATCGTTATGATGGTTGTTTGCATGCATTATGCAATGCACATCATTTGAGAGAATTGACTAGTGCCCATGAGCAAGATAACCAAGAATGGGCTGGCATGATGAAAGCATTACTTGAAGAGATAAATAATGCAGTCCATGATGCTGGCGATTCTCTCAATAAAAAGAATGCAGATAAATATCGACAAAAGTATCGATTGTTACTGGAAAACGCAGAAAAAGAGTGTCCACCACCGGATGAAACACAGCGAACGGGTAAACGGGGACGAGTTAAACGAAGTAAAGCACGAAACTTATTGGAACGATTAATTAATTACGAAAATGACGTGCTACGATTTATGGAAAATCCTGATGTGCCTTTTACTAATAACCAGGGTGAAAATGATATCAGGATGACCAAAGTACAACAAAAAATATCAGGATGCTTTCGAAGTACTGAAGGCTCTGAAATATTCTGTCGTGTGCGTGGTTATCTGTCAACGTGCCGAAAACATGGGGTGAGTTCCAGTCATGCGATGGAAATGTTATTTGAGAAAAAGCTACCAGATTTTATCTGATGGTTTTTAAATAAAAAAATTACACTGAATAATTACTAAAAAGTTTTATTTATTTCCAGGCGGTATTTCATCATTAAAGCTATCTATAATTAGTTGATATTGCTCTGACTGTCGAAGTAATATGCCAGCTATTTCTCGTAAGCTGTCAATATCCTCGGATGGGAGAAAAAAGCTCGTGGGCAGGTTCATAAAATAGTCTCGTTCGGAAGGATCATTAATTGCATCAAAACTGATGTCAACAACTTTCATATCAAGTTTTGATACACTTGCTTCGGCCTCAGCCTTACTGACTCCTGCCAAGCGCTTATTAGCGACTTGTAATTCTCTTCGCCATTTCATTATTTCTGCACGATCTTTCATGGTTTCAATGGTTTCAAAAGAGTAACGATCGATGGGTACACCAGTGGATTGCAGGAGCTGAGAAAAAAAGCCGGGAGGATCTTCATTTTGATCCCATTTAGTGTCAGGCGAAGAATGGGCGTTGACAACCATCAGGATAACTTTATTGATCTTGCCAAATCCTATTTCACCACGAAACTCGGCACTTATTCTCAGTTGTTCCAATGTTTCAAGTACCGCTCTCACGCCGATATTATCGGAAACACCACCATCAACGAGGTGAATGAACGGGCGTGAATCACTATCCTGAAAACTCTTCATTTCAAGATAACGTTGATAGGCTCGTGCATCTGGTCTTTTTCGATGCTTCTGATCGGTAACATAATTTACCCAGCCAGGATACTGATAATCACAGCTGCCACCATAATTGTTAAACGTAATGGGTGACAGCACCATGGGAACTGCTGA
>JBDLIU010000441.1:0-3703 GCA_039714715.1 Bacteroidota bacterium | reverse complement strand
GAGAAGCTTTTCCCTATCCTGTACCTGACACTATTTTGGAGCCACCAGGTGGGGTAAGAGAAAATATCTATCAATCCAATGTCAAATTGTGATGAGAAAGAGAACCTGCCAATATGGTAACCAAGGGATGACCCAACCACCGGATTGACCCAGGTAGAACTTAAAACCACAAGGGGAACGGGGAACGGAGGTTTCGATAAGATATCCACTTCAAACAATCTGGCCCCTGCATAGATATTGGCATTGACCCTGCCAGCGTTTGCCTGTTTAAACGCTTTATCCAGCACCTGGTACCCAACCAGTACCCTGGGCATCAGGGTAGCGATTTTGGTATCAATGATTGATCCGTCCTGAAACATAAACTGCACAGAGTTTACGATGCTCCCCCCAAAGACATCCGCCTGTAACTGCCACTTTTCATGGGAGTACTTTAGCTTTCCAACAAAATAGTAATCCAGGCCTGTGTTTGAATTAAATATTTTATCCAGTATACCACTGCCACTATGATCATTGTCCCCACTGCCATCAACCTCAATGATCCCCCACTTGTAATAGCCGTGAAAGCCTGCAGGAATCCACAGCGGTATTTCAATCGTCCATTTGCTTGAGTCTGACTTTGCCTCATAAGGTTCTGCGACCAACCTTGTGGCCGGCCATAAAAAAGCAATCAAGCAAACTGTAATGAATATTTTCATTCGAGGTGGGATTCTCATTATATCAAAATCCATTTACAAATATAATGAAAGCCCGCTCTTCCCGGCATCCGGCATCCGGCAGGATCAAAGAATCCCGCCAAAACCGGTTTATTCACAAACCCATTATGCTATTATATAAGTTACATAATAGTAAGTTACATAAATCCATATGAAACCCTCCTGATCCTGGACAATATCGAAAACGGTATTGTTGGACAATCCCTGTATGGAGGTGATTTGCTCGAATTGGAGGTTGCTGTATACTTCTTCCCCGTATGCCTGCAGCACAAGTACCGGAATAAACAGGAAGGTACAATAGCATACAACTGTCTAACCTTGACTTACCTTTAGATATTTTGACTTTCCAATAGCATCATCTATGATGCTTTTTTGACTTGCTTGAAAACTAACGAACATTCTCTTCAAATCTCGACTTTCTTTGGATATTCTTGACTTATTCTGACTTGAAAGCTGACCCCCTCAGCTATAGGGGAGAACGAATGTCAAATTAAATCTTTCAAACATGGAAAGACTTGTTTTTCTGACAGAGAGTCAGTTAGAGGAGATTGTCCATAAAACAGTTGAAAAAGCTGTGCAAGGAGACAATTTCAAGAAAGAAAAAGGTGCTAATGATGAGTGGCTAACAAACAAGAGAGTTTGTGAAATGCTATCCCTCACACCTAAAACCATGCAGAACTACCGGGACGAAGGTAAAATACCCTTTGCAAAAGTTGGTTCGAGAATTTTCTACAGAAAAAGGGACATTGACACTTTACTGGAATCAAACTTCCATGAAGCGTTTGCATCAGGAAGGAGGTCGAAATGTCAGATTTAATTTTTTGGAGTCGTACAGGCAGACGAATCGAGCTTGATTATCATCGGATGATCCAAGCTCTACAGGGTAAGGGCATATATAGATACTTTCTGGAAGGAAATGAGTATGCCGAAAAGCCAATTTTTGTTCAGGTCAATGAAAACAAAGTCAAACAGGTAGATGATGGGTATATGCTGAATCTTCTCAATGAAGTTATTGATGATCACGGCGATGCTACTGTTAGAGAGCTGTTCATGTCAGCAAGAAACAAACTATCTTTTGAGAGATTATCTCTGCTGCCAAGTTTGAAGCAAGAGTTCCTAACCGATGATCGTGATCGAAGTTATTTCTTTTTCAGAAAATCAGTCGGAATTGTTTACGATGACAAGATTGAGATTGTACCGTATTCCAAAGTCGATGGATTGATTTGGGAATCTCAGATAATAAATCATGATCTTGAGGCTTCACTACAAAGATACCAAAACACCCAATCCGCACCAAAGAAAACATCAGTATAAATCTAATAATGAATGTTATATGTCACTTGCAAAAGATATATTTTCTAATACTTTTTATTAGGTCTAATCCTTTTCGTAGTTTTATTCCAACCAACGATCCTGTGGAGTATGATTATAGCAGAACTTCAGGGTAAGATACCAAGTAAGCTTGAAGATAAGGAAGATATTCTCACTTCGAATGTATTCTCCTTTTTTAAGTATTCCAACAGACTCCTACTAAAGGAGTATTTGAGGGAGCTTGGACTTGATGTATCTTTTAATGATGCTAAGGATGCAGAGTTCCAATTCTGGATAAATTATGACGATGGTACAGAACCTGATTTAGTTGTTTTATGCGGTATGTTTTACATTCTGTTCGAAGCCAAACTATATTCTGATTTTGCCCCTAAGAAAGGCACTGTTGACTCCCAGATTAGAAGAGAAATCAATATGGGCAAGATGGCTGCGAAAAACAATGATAAAGAGTTTGTTTACGTTGCCATTACAGCAGAATATTATAAAGAGGAGAGTAAGTATTCCAAGTATGAAAGCCAAGAACATAAATTCATCTGGACCAACTGGCAGCACGTTGCAAAATTTCTTGAAGTAAAGCTGGCAATAGGTGACACCTTAAAGGACGATGATTTTGCCAGCGACTTATATTCATTACTAGTAAAGAAAAGACTTCGAAGCTATTCAGGTCTAGAAGAGCTTATCAATCCTATTTATATAAATTGTCCTGAAATTGTATTCTATAACCTTGAAACATCAAAATTCAAAGGAGAATATACAGGTTATATAGAATCTTTAAAAGGCTTTCCCAAGATCGAATCTTACCTGAAGTTCTATACAAGATCGTTTTTTGAGAACCTTCCTTCCAAACCAACAAATCACATCCAAAAAATATTTTATCATGGCAACTAATCCCAAGAATAAGGAGATTGTCAATCAAATTAACAACGCATTTGATTTTATGCAAAAGCTATATCATGAATCTTCATATTTGATTAAAGAGATTGAAGGTCAATTAGGTGAAAGCGATTACAGGTTTAAAATCATAAAACCCGGTGGTTATGGTGTAACATCAAGAAGTTCCTCCGGTTTGGAATCCAATAATGTGAACTATTGGTTAATGCGAAAACTTTCTGTGGCTTTTGTAGAGGGATCAGATGAAGAAATCAAAAAATCACAGAACATTACTATAATAGATGAGGAACTAAAGGTATTATATTTTAGAGTTGTACTTAATGAAAAAGGAGCGTCAGAACCATTTTTAATATTTGGAGTTTTTTATAGCATTAAACAATTAAAAGAATGGGTTAAAAAGTTTGAACAATTAATGGGAGTCATAGAATATACAGATAAGAAGTTGTTTGATCAATTTCCCAATATAGATTATCAAGATGCGACATTTAGAATAAAAGGGAAATTCAAAAGGGTTGATTTGCTTGATATTAATTCAAGTACTGAGCTTATTGAAAAGGTCATCAATCCTGCAATAAAGTTATACGAAAGAATTGATTGAGAGTAAACAATAGGACCTTCAGAGTATAGGAAATTCTTAAAGGTGTTGTCCATATCCAAATATCCTAAGGAAGCTGGATAGATGGATATTATGAAAAACCCAAAGAGTGAACCGGGGGCTTGAAATGCTTCTCAATTCTCTATTTAATTATCCAGTCTGAAATTACCGGAGT
>JBDLIU010000440.1:0-3716 GCA_039714715.1 Bacteroidota bacterium | reverse complement strand
AGTCCCCGCCAACCGCATGAGTCCGGCAACAGAACCAAGGGCCAAGCCGCCGATGATACCGATTACAGTGATATACCAGGTAAGCTTTGCACCCATGAAAAGAGATGGCATTGCTTCAATGATGTATTTAAATTCAAAGCTCATAACGTGCTTTTTCCATTGATATTATTTGTGAAAAATTGTGGGACGAGACTGCGAGATGCCCCCTTGCCGGTCAGAATCCAATCGACAAGGAGGCTTACTGTGATATTGATTTACTCTGGGAAAAAACAGAATCTACCGGGTATTTATTCAGGCGCCGAACCGAACCACTTTATGTAGATCTTGTCATATGAACCATCTTCCTGCATTTCCAGCAGAGCAACATTTGCCTTGTCACGCAACTCACTCCCCTGCTGAAAACCAATACCATAAAAAGCTGCCTTGACATCAGCGCCTACAGCTTTCACTCGACCCTTTCCAGCAGTTTTGATGTAGTACAGAACATTTGGAGTGTCGTGCATGGCAGCATCGGCTCCACCGGTAGCTACCTCAAGGTACGCTTGGTCGATGTTAGGAAACTGGGTCATTTTTTTCACACCCAGGGTTTTAACATAATCAACCGTTGCTGTTCCTGTTTTGACAGCGACAACCTTGCCTTTAAGATCTTCAGGACCTTTAATATCTGTATTATCAGCCGAGACCATGACTTTCAGGCCTGCTCTAAAATAGGGATGAGAAAAATCAATGGCCTTTTCACGTGAGGATTTAATAAAAATGGCCGCCAGGACCACATCAAGATTACCAGTGGTCAATCCGGGAATAAGTCCGTTAAAATCCATGGGAACCAGTTTGTATTCCACTCCTATTTTTTTAGCAATGCCATCCCACAAGTCAATATCAAAACCGGTATACTTGCCGTCTTTTCCCTTGAATTCAAAAGGAACAAAGGCTGTATCGACCCCAACCCTCAGTTCAGCTGCTTGAGCAACTCCCCAGCCCAATGCCAGAAATGCCACCATAATTGCTGTTAACCATCTTTTTTTTAGGACGTTCTTCATTTTACCTCCTCACTTTAAATTAACGGGTCTGTTTGCCGGTTATTGTAGCAAACATTTTATACAATAATCTTAATAGGTACTACAGGCTGTGGACAGCGGCAAGATAATTGTCAAGAATGCTTACCAGCAGTGGTTTGTGGTTATTCAGGGATATTGGGAGTTGTGGTTACCTCGCCCTTGTAATTCCTCAGGGTGTATTCTTTTTCATTTTTACCAACTATATAATAGTCAGGCATAAGCGGGATCTTGCCGATTTTTGTTGCCAGGACATACATCGGTTGGGCCAAACCAGTAGTATGGCCACGAATTGCATCACGAATCAATTCAGCGCCTTTTTCAACCGGAGTTCGGAAATGATCGATCCCCGGAGCCGGTTCACAATAAAAAAGATAGTAAGGCCGAATACGGGTACGCAACAACTTCTGGTGCAGTTCCCGGAAGGTTTCCACATCATCATTTATTCCTTTTAACAGCACAGCCTGATTTCCCACATTGATGCCGCAAGACAACAAATCGTAAACCGCTTTTGCCGTTTTTTTAGTTAGTTCCTGTGGGTGATTGCACTGGGTATTAATCCAGACCGGAACCTCATGAAAACCGCCAATAGCCTTTTTTAATCCCTCTGTAATTCGACACGGGAGAACAATGGGAAGTCTGGAACCGATGCGAATCATTTCGATATGCTGCATCTCACGGAGTTTTGTGATCAGGTATTCTAATTTGTCATCCGAGAGAAGCAATGGGTCTCCACCGGTAATGAGAACGTCGCGAATCTCAGGATGTTCGGCAATCCATTCCAGCCCTTCATCTACATCGAAACTGAGCTGTAAATCCCGGTCCACAACCAATTCCTTGCGGAAGCAATGCCGACAATAATTTCCACAAATCTCCACTACGGTAAAGGCAATACGATCATGATACTGACGGGCAATACTATCCGGTCGTACTTCATCGGTGGCCCTGTTTTCCTTCCACACCAAATAATCTTTCATTCCATGTTCATTAATCTGCTCTTGCATGGATGGAATTACCTGCTTTCGGATAGGACAATTCGGATTATCTGGATCCATCAGTGAAGCAAAATAGGGGGTTGTCCCCCATTTGGTTTTTAATGTCTCTATAGCCTTTCTTTCGTCATCAGAGATATTGATATATTTCCCAAGCCGTTCAAGTGAATCAACTTGGTTTTTCATTTGGTTGATCCACTCTTCAGCCATATTTATCTCCTTGTTGGAACTATCTAATTTTGTCCGTTATGAACTTGCACTGAAAAAACGCATGAGATGCCAGGCAAACTCCTTTGTAATATCGGGGAAGATGTAAGATTAGGTTATGGAAAAAGATTGGAAAGGGCAAGGTCAAATATTTCCATGTCAACGAAAACTTAACATTCTTCCTGATAAGGCCGGATTGGACGGTTCCGGTTGAGGGGAGTAATCTTTACTTTCTGAATTGCAGATTCAAACCGGCGAACAGTAGTAGGGTCAAGCTTGAAAGATAGGAAAAAAAAGAGAGGTTTCCACTGGCCACTTACGATGGTGATGCTGTTTATTAGACCAGGCATCACCATCGAGCATTTTACTGTCGCTTACCGGTTGTTATCGCAGGAAGAAACATGGTCCAAGGGAAAGGAGAGAACTCATAAACTCCAATATCTGCTGCAATACCATTTGAAATTGAATTTCCATCATAGTCTTCTGTCGATAGAGGTGTTGTACCGGCATCTATTGCCGGTGAGTTCTTCTGTAGGTGATAATCTCCATTGGCAGGATCAACAAACAAAGGGTTGCCTCCAATATTGTCGAGTATGTCCGGGTCTTGAGTGTTGAATGTTGCTACATCAGATACAGTTCCACCATATTGATACAGGCTGGTTTGAGTAGTATTCGAACTATAAATCAAGTTGTTCTCTACAACGTTATTATAAATCGATTGCCCAGCCTGATCTTTATGGAACTGAATAGCAATGTCATTATCCAGGGTTCCGCAATTGTATATAATATTGTTCCTGAAAATATTACCTGATACTTCGCCGGGAAGATCAAAGTTAAGAGAGTAAAGAATAATCCCCTTCCCTTCAGTATTTGCTATGACATTGTTTTCTATTATATTATCCCGTACCTGAATATTATAATTCGACATACGTACTCCATTGGCATAAACACCTGCCTTTAGTGGACTATAAAGTACGGTATCAATAATATTGTGGTGGAAATGATTCCTGCTTCCGCCCAACTGATTAGCAACTATCGTATCGTGAATATAATTGTTGAAATACTCCCCATCCTCTGAATAACCACTATAGGC
Organism: Bacteroidota bacterium; assembly: GCA_039714715.1. Taxonomy (GTDB): domain Bacteria; phylum Bacteroidota; class Bacteroidia; order Cytophagales; family Cyclobacteriaceae; genus S012-113. Next base: position 369 of record JBDLIU010000440.1, on the reverse strand, counting down.
AATTCTGCCACCATATAGTATATCAGGGGCAGTCAGTTCATTGTTGTGAAATGTTATATTACGTACCCTGTTGGATGGATCAGCTGTGTTTGAACTAAAACTTGCGTGTCCCCAATTTTTAAAAAAACAATTACTAATTGTAATATTTGAAGAACCTGTTGTTACAAAAATACCATCTGTACATCCTGAATACGAACTCCCGGGAATATCATCAGGAAGCTGAGATTGGTCAATTGTATTGTAAGCATCAAATTTTGAATCTTTAATAATGATATGGGAAGAATTTTTTATTTTTATTGCTTTAGAGGCATATTTTCCACCATTACAGTTTAGTATCTCCCAGCTCATCTATCAGGGTTTATGACAATG
>JBDLIU010000439.1:0-3720 GCA_039714715.1 Bacteroidota bacterium | reverse complement strand
AGCTTCGCACCGGGCCATACGGTGATGCACTCGAGAGCATGGGGGTTGGTGGGAGCAGCTACGGCTTTGCCGGCAAGTGGACCGACGCCACCGGGCTGCAGTACCTGAGAGCCCGCTACTACAACACCGGAATTGGAAGGTTTACTACTCGGGATAGCTACCAAAGTGATTACCAGCAACCACTAACGTTGAACCGCTGGATGTATGTAAACGGAAACCCTGTGAGGTATGTCGATCCGAGTGGAAATAGATATTGCACATTGGGTCTTGATGGTTGCTCTGAGGATAACGAACCAGAGACTTCTTATCGCAATTCACAAGAGTATGAACCCGGGAAACCGGTCCCAATGCATCAACCTGATTCCACAGCAGATAATTTTTGGGATAATATCATAAGCAGCAAGGGCTTAGGTTGTGGGGTTGCATCTCCAGGTGGAGGAGGAGTGGCTAATCATCCCCAATACGCTGATACAAAGCTGAACATTTCTGCGTTGATTGATGTGCCTTTCAGGTATCACAATGATGGAACCCCAGTAAATACAGAGAAGGAAGTTTATTTGGATTATGTTCCTCTATGGATAAAACCCCAAACTTGGGTTTGGGATGTATATGGAAGAGATGGTGAGTATACTTTGTATGAACATTTGTCCATGCTATTATTAGGGGAATCAGCTAATATTTGGTCCGACGCCACCGGTTTATATGAAGAAGAAATTAGGGAATATTATGAATTCTGTGAATATCTCGGGCTAAACCCAGATAGTATTTACTCCCGATTGTCATTTGTGACTCGAGAATATGAATCAGTCGATAAAGCAGTTGGGAACTCTAAGTATCAAAAAGAAACTTGGGCTGATGATCCTGAATTAAATAATGTTTATGCAACCCTTGCGCTGATGGATTATCTACAAAACCCGCCTCTTGAATGGACGACTGGCTATGAAAGAAATGCCCCATACTATTCTGCTAATGTTTCCTTATTGTCTACTTCATTGCAGGGAAAAGTATCAAATTATTCAGAATATTTTTACTATTACTATGGCACGCGCGAAAGCGCTTTCTTTGTTGCTTCAGGCTGTGTGTGGATAAATGTGATCCAAACTGGGGACATCGAAGGGTTTAAATATTGCAAAGTTATTGAAAATTAACGGAGTAAAAAGATGAGCGAGTGGAAAAAAAATCAAAAAAATATAGTAGTTACCTTATTTACACTTTGGATAATTTTATCTAGTTGTTCACATGATAATTCGGTGTTAGAGGCAACAAACATAACACAGCCTACTGTTCTTACCAGTACAATAACACAGGTTCCAGAACCTTCTTTAACGATGACTCCCACTGTCATCCTGCAGGAGACTGAACCGTTTGTTTCAAACTGTGTCAGCATGCAAGATACGCTTCCTCAAATCGATGATTTACAAGGGAAATTAATTGTAGAAAAAAAACAATCGGACGTTTACATTTATGATATTGAGACAGAATCTAGTGTGTTTTTGGATGGGATTTATTACACTTATGTGATCTCACCTGATCACTCGATGATTGCCTTCCTTGATAATTCTGCGCGATGGTTGATCATTTCAGATATAACCGGGAATGTGATTGAAAGGTTCGTGACTGATCCTGTAAACATGGGACAGAATTTGTATCCAGCGCAATGGTTGGATAACCAACATATCCTTATGTTTGCCCGAGGTATGGGGGAGTACCCCAATTATCTAGCGCCGTATGCCGCGATATTTGACCTTGAGTCGGGTCGGTCTGAAAAGATTGCGATGGATTTTCCAGGATTAACATTTGACCGAAATGAACAGGGGGCAAATTGGTATTATGGATGGACACCTGGGGATTATCGGTTGGCAGTTTCTCCTGATCGGGATTATTTAGCTTACCCAGCTATCGAGGGCTCTGATGGGATTTTCGTTATCTGGGATAGAGACAGCAATGAAGAAGTTTCTCGCCTTAACGGGACAAAACCACGGCATACCGTTCCCCGTTGGTCTCCTGACGGAGATCAGTTCGCAGTAATGTCTGTGGGGCCTGACGTGGTCTACTGGTGGGACAGTGAGGAATATACCGGTGATGAGATATTCTTGTTCGATCGTTTTGGGAGCTATGAAAAAATCACCAAATTTGAGTCTGATTCTCCAGGAAATATCTCTTTTTTATCTTGGTCACCTGACGGCAATAGAATTGCGTTTTGGATGGACCTTTACGATGCGCCTGATCGGCATCATTTGGGAGGTAATTTATTTGTGATCAATCTTGAAACAGACTCTGTGGTTAATCATTGTATTGAAGGCAGGGGGGAATTAAATTGGTCATTGGATGGGAATTATTTGTTTATCAATACATTTATTCAAGGCGAAACAGAAGAATATTCAGTTGCCGTTGTGAATTTGGTGGACTTATGGTCTGTAAAACTAGACGATCTGGCTGATGTCTATGGCGTAATAAATGAAGAGTAGACAACAAGAAACTTATTCAAACTAACTGAACCAGGATGTTATGTGTAATTTCTCCTCGCTTTATTTTAATTACCAAAGCGCATTGAAATTTAAACCCTCTAATGTTATTAACAGTCCTAGTATTAATGATTATCCAGAGGGAACAAGCTTTTCGGCTGTATATGATCCAACCACTGGTACAATTTCTTATAGGCCTAGCACATCGAATGAAGCTCTCGCGGATGGCTCTGTTTATGTTTATCAGTGGGAAGGCCACCTAGATGTTGCTGAAATATTAAGTATGAATTATTATCCACAACCAATGGTTTCTATGGATGCACATTCCAATCCACAGCTGATGGACTTGAAATAATTTCTTGGACATCAAGATCACTAAACCCAACGAGTATTGTAGGAGGGTTAGAAGTAAATATTCCTCCACCAAGTATTCAGGAAGTAATAACTACTGTAATTGAAGGTATGACTAAATGATGATAAAACCAGGAGGTTCAGCTAGCCTAACTATTGATAATGGCAACCCATCGATAACATTATCATTATTATGGATTCCTCCAGGGCAGTTTAATATGGGTAGTCCAGAAGATGAGCCTAATCGTCATGCTTACGATGATGAAAAACCTTTTAATGTCATATTTACTTCTGGTTTTTGGATTAGTCAATTTCATATCACAAACCAGCAATGGACTCGGGTAGTTGAGTGTGAGGATTATGAGAGTGGTTCTTTTCCAAAAACAAATATTACATGGCTAGAGGCAATTGAATATTGTTCAATTCTAGGCAATAAATTCCAAAGATTAATTCCAGACGGTTATCATTTTAGCCTTCCAACAGAAGCCCAATGGGAATATACTTGCCGAGCAGGAAACTTAGACACATATCCATATCAATATAGTCGAGAATTATTTATGGGTATATCTTGGTGCAAAGAAAATAGTATAGGGAAAATTAACCCTGTTGGTAAAAAACAACCTAATGATTGGGGAATATATGATATGCCTGGTAATGTTCGAGAATGGTGTTATGGAATTCCATTGGTATATCCTACAGAATCTCATGTTGATTGGATAGCTGAACCTCGGTTAATTGAGAATGGGGGTTTGAAAAAAACTAATGAACTAAGAATAGTTTTCTTAGAAATTTCAAAACTTGTACATGACAAAACTTAAGAATAAAAAGAGTGAGAGGGCAAAAAAAGGTTTTAAAAACCTTGAAGGTTTGGCTTAAAAGTTTTGGAAGTTATTAAAGTCTTATT
>JBDLIU010000438.1:0-3748 GCA_039714715.1 Bacteroidota bacterium | reverse complement strand
AAAATAGTTCCGTTAGAACGCAGGTCAAACATTCTAACACTGGCACCTAACAGGATTTCTGCAAATTCAAGCTTTGACGCAAGGTTGTACTGAGCATCAGCCTGGTACATCCTTGAATTATCGGCAAATTTCGATCCGTAGGGCACTACCATTGCTTTGATGGAATCCTTTGCATTTAAAAAGTTGGAGCTGCCAGGTGTATACATGTTATTGTCAGCTGCCTGCCTTGCATACAAATGTGCACTTTCAGGTGGGAGTTCATTTATCTGTGTAGCATAAAGGTATGAGGCACCATAGGTGCCAAACCAAAGTTCATTCTCTTCCCAGGTGTCGTTAATTAAAATACCCGTAAGATCCGCTATGTATGACTTACCGGAATTTTCGAATGTTGAATATGCTCTGAGAAAGAACTCAGGCGATCTTAACTCAATCTTATGTTGTTGAATATTGAAATTTTGCAACGAATACCGTTGAGCTCCGGTATGAACGGTGGTGCCGTAGCCGGCATTGTAGTTATAAGATAGCTCCAGTTTATCGGTTAGTCTGTAAAAAACACCTATGCTCCCACGCATGTTTTTTGCATTATAGTCAACTAATGGTTCTTCGAGGTATGGGGTTCGTGAAACAACTACATTGGGAAGTTGGCTCACGTCAAGCCCCAGGCCGAGATCATCTATGATTGCATTAAACTCCGGATTGGTTGCCAGCAATCCGAGACTTAATGCTACTTCATCACCGTACGCATGAAGCCTATCGGTTCCTGGGTTATGGTTGAATTCAGGTGGTGTGGGTTGGGCCAGTAAATTACGGTCGTTAAGAGAAGTGCCATACCAGTCAGTTGCTTTGGCAAATGTAAAGTTTATTTTAAATGCCAATTTGTCCTTGAATGATTTAGCGAATCTTATGGAACCTTCGAACATTGGCTTTATTTGTCCGGGGCCAAATTTTATCGAGCCTGGATTAATCAGAGGGTCATAATTATTGAGGTTGCTATTCCCGATGTGATTTATTCCCTGTTTGTAGTAAGCACTCAATCCCTGGTATTCGAATGGATTCTTGCTGCTGATTAGAAGGATTCCATTAAAGGCATTCGGACCGTATAAAGCAGATGCTGCTCCCGGTATAAATTCTATGCTTTCAACATCCAGGTCTGAAGGTCCTGTGAGACTTCCTATTGAGAAATTCAGGGCAGGGGCCTGTGTATCCATCCCGTCAATTAGCTGTACAAATCTAGAATTACCTGTAGAATTAAATCCCCTTGCATTGAAACTCTGAAAATTAATACTGCTGGTGGTCATATCTACTCCCTTGAGGTTGGCAATTGTCTTGTAATAAGAGTCAGATGCCGAGGCTTGAATATCAAGTATGCCAATTTTTTCAATTGATACCGGTGATTCCATAATACTTTCTTCCACCCGGCTGGCAGAAACCACGATCTCTTGTCCAAGAACAATAGACTGCTCTTTGAGAATAATGCTGAGATCAGAAATGGAAGATTCGATAATTTCTATCTCTTGTGATTCAAATCCAACCATCGAAATGATCAAGGTAAGAGGAGGGGGTGTGTTAAATCTGGCACTGAATTCTCCATTTATATTGGTTGTTGTGCCAAGAAGGGTGCCTTTTATTACAATGTTAACCCCAGCAAGTTCATTGCCATTTTGATCTGCAATTCGACCATTAATTTCGGTGTATTCCTGGGCAAGGGCCAAAGAACCGGAGAAAAATAGAATAACAAGGTTGGCAAAGATTCCTTTAATCTTCATTAATCACTTTTTTTCTAAGGTGAATTTAATGAATAATCATCTTTTATTGTTGAATTAAATAAAAAACCCTGATGATCATAGCCAATAAATAGTGGACAAGTCATCAGGGTAATAATTATGAAGTTTATGTTATCTGTTAAATACTTCGTCAAAAGTTAGTGATACATAATAAGTTGTACCTATGGCGGGCGCTCCGTATGCCTGGATATACTCTTTACCAAGTACATTATTAGCACCTGCTTTAATGATTGACCTCAAACTACTAAGCTTATAGCTAACTTGTAAATCAAGTGCAGAAAAGGAAGGTACAGGTCCATTACCAAATGTACCTGTCCAGTCATAACCATCCGCATATCTATAAGCTAAATTGAATCCGAAATTGTTAAATGCTTCACGATTGCCAAATTGCACTTTGTACCTGTTTTTAGGAGTATTAAAACCGGGGATATCATCTGGGTTAGATTGCTCATCAAGGCTAAAGTCAGCAAAGTTGTAACTACCACTTAGATCATAACCTTTAGGTAGAGAATAGGTAAGGCCCAGGCCAACTCCCATTGATGTTACAGGATCTGCAACATTGGTGTATAACTGGTATGCTTGTGTTTCACCTGCTGCTCCCATTGCTAACATGCCGGCAGCACCTGAGAATGTGGTTAAGTCATTCACATCTCCTGCGGCTTCAGGTACTACAACTACTGTATTAATTAACTGGAAATCAGTGTAGCTATTATAATAGAAGTTAAAATCTACCATAAGCTTATTGTTAAACACACCTTTATAGCCAACCTCGAATGATTGGACTTGCTCTGGCCTAATAAGATCATTTTCGGCAATTACAAGTTCTGTGGGTACATGTTTTGCTAGGGCTATTCCTTGTGCTTGTGCAAGTGTAGCAGGATCAAGAGGATCAGCTCCACCTGCTACTAAAGTGGCAAATTCTTCTTCCACATATCCGGGGAAAGCTGCTCCAAACGCTGATGCTGATGAGGCAGTATAGGTGTTATTATAGAGTGTTTCTCCAGTTATTTCGCCAAAACTTGTTGATTTGGAATACATATCAAGGTTTTTCTGAGTACCACCAACAAGAGTAGCAGGTCCCAGATCTAATGCGATAAACTGCGATTGTGTATCAGGATTTCTAAACCCTGTTTGATATGACACTCTTATGTTATGCTTTTTGTCTTCGTCAAGTGAAAATACAGCATAAGCCCTTGGAGAATACTGGCCATCAAAGTTTTCATTCTTATCGTACCGTATTGAAGCTCCCACTTTTAACCTGTCGTTAGCAATTTTTTTAGATGCCTGAATGTAACCGCCATATTCATTAATAGGGATACTGCCATCAGCATCGTTAAAAATAGTGCCTGATGAGTTTAGCTCATACCTTCTATAATGAGCACCAATGGCTAAATCAATTAAGTCAATTTCATTCTTGAAATTATAATTACCTTCAGCATGATACATTTTAGATGTATCAATGAATTTAGAGCCTGTAGCCAGGTCAGCTCGTTGCATAATCACATTTTTAGTAGAATCAAACCTGTGTGTACCCGGTTCCATTCGATCAAGATCTGCCTGGCCACGCGCATAGTTGTGTGCTGTTAGTTTGTCCTGGCTGGGATTAATTGTAAGTGTAGTAATATATGCAGTTGCATAATCGGTAAACCATTGTGTATCGTCTTTCCATGCTCTATTTATATTCCATGCCAGGAACCTGGAGTCGTATGCATCACCAGCATCTTCGAGAGTCACATAACCACGAACAAAGAAATTGTCTCCTTCCAACTCTAGTTTATGCTGTTGCATAAGAAGGTTTTTTAATGAATACCTGCTAAAACCCTGGTAAATAGAGGTTGCTTTGCCATATCTATAATCATAAGACATCTCTATTTTATCATTCAACCTGTAATGTAATGCTAGATTACCTTTCATACTTGATGTTTTATAATCGATAAGATCCAATTCTTTATAACCAGTTCTTG
>JBDLIU010000437.1:0-3754 GCA_039714715.1 Bacteroidota bacterium | reverse complement strand
GTTTTCGTAGTTAAAGAAAACATTCCCAATAATCCAATCCGTGCCAACCGGTGTTCCTTGAATGTTCCAATATCCTTCTTTATTTGATGGGATATACATATAGAATCTAAGACCCCAAGTGCCAAAAATCTGATCACCTAATGATAAGAGAGCATCTGTAGTACCATCATCCGGGATTAGACCTGACCAACTGCCACCAGGTGTGTGGTTTTGATCTTGAGAACATAATATTGGTCCATATGGATATGAATCAAAACAATCCTGTCCTGGACAATCTTCAAAGTCGCATGTAGATTGAGCATGTAGACTAAAAATACTAGATGCAAAAAGAAATAAAAAAATGTAAAAGTTTTTCATAATTATAATTTTTAAAATTAAACCAAAGATAAAGGTAATAAAAAAATCCCTTAAAGCCTAGGCTTTAAGGGATTTATATAAAATAGTCTAAACTATTTCAATTTCGTATATTGAAAATTTAATTCTTTTCGATCAATAATTTTCTGGTGGCTACTTTATTTCCATTAGTTATTCTAACGATATAAACGCCGTTTGATAAATTACCAAAGTTTACATTTTCTTTAAAGTTAGAAGATGTGTTCGTAAAGTTTTGATGACTCATCAGTCTGCCTGACATATCAATTAGTTCTATATTGACATCACTTGTTTCAGATAGATCAAGAGAAATACTTACCTCACCGGTTGTTGGATTTGGCCAGATGTTTAGTGTATCAAATTCGAATTCATCAGTTCCCACAACATCATCATCACATACATTTAATGTCCAATCGTTTAAAGTACCGGTTATTCCTGGTTCTAAATCAAGAATAGTTAATGTCCATACACCTGTTGAAGGTTCTCCTGAGAATTCATCTGTTAATGATTCAGAAGCTTGTAGATTACCGTAGTAGCCTATTGGTGCTTCTTCATCACAAGTGATCGGTAGACCTGCCTCATCAAAGTTTGCCAATATATTTTGTGCATCGCAATTAGCATCGGGTGTAGACACGTATGCACTTGTACCACTTGGACTTTCTAAACTTATTAAAAGAGCTCCTACATCATCGTGAGAAATATCTATATATACATTAACATCTTCGACAGTAAAACTTTCAGAAACAGTAAATGTAGTTGACACAGGAGTTCCTGAGTCAGGAATACTTAAAGCACTTCCTGTATAGTTATAAGAAATACAAGCATCGGTAGTTGTAAAGCTTCTTCCTGCTGTGTATGAACCACTGGCACATATATTATTGGGTTTAACTCTCCAATAATAGGTCATATTATTTTCAAGGTTTAGAGCACTATATCTAGGTGCGTCTATATTATCTGAAAACACAATAGTATTAAAACCGGCATCTTCAGCAACTTCTACATCATAAGTTTGTGCATTAAGATCATCTGTCCATGTCAAATCTATTGAATATGGGATATTTGTTGCTCCATTTGCCGGGCTTAGTAGTGTTGGAGTAGTAATAGTTGGGTTATAAACGAAAAGTGTAACCTGATGTGTTTCGGTTTCACTTGCATTAGTAGCCGTAACGTCAATCGTATATTCACCCGGGGTTACATTTGTCAAACCACTAATTGTCATAGTAAAGCTACCATCAGAATTCATAGCTGTCGGGCTAAATGAAGCACTGGCACCTGAAGGAACATTATCTGCAGAGAAAGTAGTGTTTGAAGTAGAACCTGTTGCAGTTACAAAGTTAAAATCAAATTCTGCATTGTTTGGAGCACATTCTTCTAAAACAGGGTTGTCTGAAGTAAAAGTAAACTGAGAATCTACACCGGTTATAACAAGAGCAAAATCTTGTTTCCCATTAGTTAAACTCCCTTTATGTGTCACTGTAATAGTGTAGGTACCACTTGCACCGGCAACATCAACTCTTTCGAATGTGTCAACAATATTATCTCCCTGAGAGTTTGTTGTAACACCTGTTAATTTCCACGGTTCGTAGTCTGTTCCGTTAGAAACTCGCACATCTAGATCATTAACTAAAACAGGAGTTGGATCGTTGGGTACACCACTATTATAAATACCCGGTACATCTGTCCATGAAATTGATGCCATTAAAGTGCTTACATTGTCTGATTCTACAGTTATCGTATAGCTTTCACCATCATTAAGACTACCTTCATAGACTACAGATCCCAGACTATTTTGAGAGATAGCTTGTGCAGCAGCTTTCGTATTCATTAAGCCCCATCCCCAAACAGCATCAGGTCCGTTTGGTCCTGCATCATCAGCGGTATGAAGCGTCAAACCTTTTAGAGTAGATGCTCTCATAAACGTACCATTAACATCATTGTAATGTTGTTGTAATATCAATAAAGATCCCGCAACATTAGGAGAGGACATTGAGGTTCCAGTATAACTTCCGTACGAAGTATCACTATTATGCAATGTTGAATAAAGCATTGTTCCATTTCCTGTGATATCAGGCTTTATTCTTAGGTCATCAGTAGGACCTTCACTACTACCAGCATTAATCGATACACTGATTAAAGTACCATCTGAGGAAACGTTTGCATCATTGGCATTAGCGACCACCATATTATTTTTTGCTGTAGAATGTGTAGTTAGTTTATCATAATAAGCATTTCCTCCTAATGGGTCACCGTTTGAACTATTGTCATATCCGGCATTACCTGCAGCAACAACCATCATATAATAAGGTGCGGTATATAATATTTCATCCCATTGTTGTGCTTCAAAGGTATAGGCTCCAAATTCCCAATCAGGAATTTGAGATTCGTCAACTCCGTAAGAGTGATTAGAGATTAGCATTCCATTAGCAGCTTCGACAGTGCATTCTCCCATATCACCAGTCCAGTCATAACCAATACCATAAGCTTGTGGAGCCATTCCTTTTGCAGTTGATTGTACACCTGATGCTATGATTGTTCCCATAACATGAGCGGAATGATCTGACAAAATAGCTCCATCACCACCTGCTGAGAATCTATTAGTTCCACCGGCTCCGTCATATTCTTGGTGGGTAGCTCGAGCGATACCCGAATCCCAAACATATCCCGTCATATTTTGACCTTCGACGTTTAGACCTAAAGTTCCACCGCTATGTAATTGATTGGCTCTTGTTGATTTTGCGGCGTTAGCATTAAAAGTTTTGAAATAAATTGGGTTTCCTTCTTCTGAAACACATTTTAGTTCATAATCAACACCGTCTTCACTATACCTAACCTGCCAATTGTTAATGACAGCCAATCGTAAAGCCTCTTGTTTATCTGCTTGCTGTTTTTGTAATAATCTAGAAGACAGCTCAGAAAGCTTTTCAAAATTATAATCTTTTGTGATCTCTTGTTTTTGTTGTCTCGTTTGTGAATGTGAGATTGAAAAAACTAAAACTGTTATTAAAAAAAGTATTTTTTTCATCGGATTGTTAATTGAGTTTTATGAGTTGCAAATTAACTAATAATTTTTGTAACTCTATTGTTTGATAAATTTTTGTGTTGCTGATTTGTTATCAGACCTGATTAAGATGATATAAACACCATCTTCAAGTCCAGCCATATCAATAGATGAATATTGATCTTGCATTTCTTTGTTTGCTATTCTTTTTCCTAACAAATCAACTATTTGGATAGATGCATTAGTATAATTGTCTAATTTGACAAATAATCGATCTTGAACAGGATTGGGATAAATTGTAAAGTCTAATAGTTCATTTTCAGCAAATCCTGCAGATGCATTATAAGCATCTTCAAGATTAGGAATACCATATCCATAATGATC
>JBDLIU010000436.1:0-3763 GCA_039714715.1 Bacteroidota bacterium | reverse complement strand
AGGCATTTGCAAAGTCAGCATCATTAATTAATTCATCCGCCTTAGCATTATTTACTTCACTCAATCGCATCGCAATCCTTAGCTTTAACGAAACTGCAAATTGTTCCCATTGGTTCATATTACCATCAAAGATAATGTCACCTTCAAGCTTAACTTCAGGGTTCAAAATAATCTGCTCGCTTGCGGTTTCTAACTGAGCAATCAGTCCATCATATATAGCCTCCTGTGTATCATATTTTGGTTGAATAATCCCCTCGTTGCCTTTTAGTGCTTCAGAGTAGGGTATATCTCCCCAAATATCTGTCATATTATGAAATGCCCATACCTGTAAAATATTGGCAACAGCGATTTGGTTGTCATTGTCACCATACTTTAATACTTCTTCTTTGGTCCTATCTTGTGTATTAAGAACAATTATTTCTTTTAAATCTCTTAAACCACCAGCATAAATTCCCAAAAAACTTGATTTACCATCATCGGCATAATTAGATTTTTCAACATAGTCAACTTGCGTAAAGTGCTGAACATATTGTGCTCCAAGGTGTGCAACCTCTCCATTCAAAGTATAAACCAAATTGACCTGTGCTTGTGTTAGTAACCCGGAAGTAGGTACTGTGGTTGGTCTGTTTGGGCTAACATTCATATCCTCAAAATGAGTACATGATACCATACCCAATATTGCCAATAAAATTAATATCCGGTTTTTCTTATATATTTTCATGATTTCCTATTCTAAAATTTTAGATTAATATTGAATCCAATAGAACGAGTAGAAGGAAGCGACCCCCCTTCATATCCCTGAACATTAGAAATAGTATTAACTACTTCAGGATCAAATCCATCCGTATGATCTTTTAGCAATGCTACATTCCTTGCTATAATTGACACAGAAGCCCCTTCCAGTTTTGCTTTAGATACTATAGATTTTGGTAAAGTATAGCCCAGTTTCACTTCTCTTAGTTTAATAAAACTTGCATCATACATATACTCTTCCTGAAAATTCCTTGAATGCCTAAAATATTCACGTGGTGTAATATATATATCATTCTCCGTACCATCTGCATATACCCCATCTGATCTTACACCACCACCGTCAGTAATATCATTTCTCATTGGAATACCCTTGTCATTCAGACCTACCGTTTGGGGCATCTGACCTGCACTAGCGGCAAACCTGTTAGCAAATGAATAAACAAGGCCTCCTTTCTGGAAATCAATCAAAGCGCTCAATGTAACACCTTTATAATTAAATGTATTCATTACACCTCCATTAAAATCCGGCATGATGCTTCCTACTTTCTCTGGTGCTCCAGACTGTACAAATTTTCCGGTTATTTCATCAACAAGCTTTCTACCCTGATCATCATATTCATAACCACCTGCTGCATACATAATACCATATTCTCCACCAACTTCAGCAACAACCCATGCAGAAGTTACAGTAGATATTTCAAGCTGCTCCAAATCACCATACAGGGAATTAAGTTTACTATTATATTTTGAGTAGTTAAATGATATATCCCATGAGAAATCATCTGTTTTTACTGCAGTTCCATATAATAAAACTTCAATACCAGTATTTTGCAGTTCACCAGCATTTATCCATCCTGAACTATATCCAGATGTAGCTGAAAAATTTAGTGGTATAATTTGATCAAACGCCTTTCTATTAAAATAAGTTAACTGTGCTCCTACCCTGTCATTTAAAAATGCTGTTTCAAGTCCAAACTCAAACTCTGCAGTAGTTTCGTTCTTGAGTTTTGAATTATTTTGGGTATTACTTACTGTATATGTTGTATGAGGTCCATAAAGAATGGTACTATACGAATCATATAGTCTGTATGCATAGGTATCATTACCTACCATAGCATAACTAGCCCTAAACTTACCCATTGAAAGTATAGATTTGTCATTTAACAGTTCTGAGAATAAGAAACTGGAACTTACGGCTGGATAGAAATATGAATTATTGCTAACTGGTAATGTAGATGACCAGTCATTCCTTCCAGAAAAGTCAAGGTATATCATATCCTTATAACCAATCGATGCAGTACCAAAAATTGAATTAGTTTGCCTTTCAGCAAAGCCTGAAGCAGGAACTGCCGGATCATTGGAATTAGAGATATGATAGAAGTCCTTAATAATTAAACCTCCTTCAGTACTAATTGATGACGTTTTTAACTGCGAGTACCTGATATTTCCACCAATAACCATATCTAGTGACAAGTCATCATTAATTTGCCTGGAATAATTTAAAATACCTTCAAAATTGTTCTCATACTCCGTTCTTGTTGATTCGCTATAGGAATCAGTGCTTTTACCTCCTGAACCATACCTACTATTGATATTTAAAGTGTAATAATCTGTACGGGCAGTGGCAGTAAGCGTAAGCCCTTCAATAATATCTAATTTAAATCCAACATTGCCATACATCCTGTCTTTTACATCTTGAGCATATACATTATTGAACACCCAATATGGGTTATTGGTCCAGTTAGCATTAAACTCATTATTAGCCGGATTTTCCATGTTCCATCCTACCTGGTGCCCAATGGCGTCCGAGTAATACAATTTCAATCTTTCAGGATCAACTTGTCTTTGTGTCCAGATTCTCATAGCACCTGCCACAGTTGTACCACTTCCACTATAACCAAACCGTGACCTCCCTGTTGTATTCTGTTTTATATAATTTGCTGAAGCAAACACTTCAATTCTATCATGAATTTTGTTTGTGGTTTTGAACGAAAAAATATTTTTCTTTAGTTCTGAATTAGGTACTATCCCTTTTTGTTTGACATTTGTATAACTTGCCCTGAAAGAAGATTTTTCATTTGCACTTTGCACTGAGACACTATTGCTCAGTGTAAGACCTGTATTAAATATGTTCTTATAATTATCTGGATTAGCCACCCAGGGTCTTGTTTGGGCGTAAGAATCGCTTTCCGGAACAAATGAGTCCCAATGTAGTACTTCCTGACCCTCCAATTTCGGTCCCCAACTCTCATCGGCACTAGTATCTACATAAGGCGTGCCATTAAGAGTACTCCATATAGCCCCGTGTATTGAAGGTTTGTAAGTAAAAGTTGGAAAGTCCAGAGAAAACCCTCCTCCATATTCATCCTGAAAGTTTGGATAAATATATATATTATCAAAAGTTGTAGTAGAGTTGACTTCAACACCTAACCCTTGTTTTGCTTTACCTGATTTGGTTGTGATCATAATAACTCCATTCGCACCCCTGTTACCATAAAGAGTAGTTGCAGCAGCGCCTTTTAAGACAGATATACTTTCTACATCATCAGGGTTAATATCCTGGGCACCATTACCATAGTCATAACCAGCAGTATTAGCACTAATATCATAATTCGAAATGGGCGTACCATCGACAACATATAATGGTTGATTAGATCCCTTTAAAGAAGATACCCCCCTAATAAGAACACTAGAGGAACCACCTACTGTACCGGAACCACTTTTTACCTGTACTCCTGCAACCCTTCCCTGAATAGAGTTGGCTACAGAAACAGGATCCTTAACAGCAATATCATCAGCATTAACCTCTTGAACTGAGTAGCCCAAAGAAGCTTCACTTCTTTCAATACCCATAGCAGTGACTACGACCTCTTCAAGAGCCTGGGCATCACTTTCAAGAGCAACATTGATAACAGACTGACTCCCTACTTCAATTGTTTGTGTTGCATAGCCAATGAAGGAAAATACTATTGAAGCGCCTTCCGGCACTATAAGCTTATAATTACCATCA
>JBDLIU010000435.1:0-3775 GCA_039714715.1 Bacteroidota bacterium | reverse complement strand
GTCACACTTTTTGCATCACAGACTCAAACTCAAACACTTAAATTCCTACATTGGCAAAATGCTGTGCCATCTGGCAAACAGTAATTTACTCTAACCGTTAGCAGCAATTCCATCAACAATGATCAATCAGGCAAGATTTTTGAAGTAATGATTAAATCACCAATAATATAGATAAAATGAAAAGAGTTATTTTTTCCCTCGTTATTTCATTGTTTTTCTCTATCTGTTATTCACAGTCAGAAGATTCTAAAACTTTGCTTGGAAGTTGGTATCATTGCGGAAATAGCAATATCAATTTAAATATTGATGAAACAATTTCATTTACTAAAGAATCCAGTGATTCGCTCAAGTTAGAATGGTTATTTAAGGAAAATGGAGACTTCACAATTCGCCTAGCAATGTTAACTCCAGATGAAAAGGATGTAATTAAGTACAAGTCGAAGTCAGCAAATTGGATCCTACATAATGAAAGCAATGAATTAATTATTGAAAATGAATCTCAAAGCCAAGTTTTGAAGATAAAAACCCTCGACATTGATAGATTAACTGTTACTAGAATAAAGTAATGACTGCTGTGTAAATTCCATACCGCCTGTCACGCCTTTTGCAGAAAAGCAAAAGCCACGCCAGTTGTACGGTATTTACACTATACGGTAAACTCCATTTGCCATGTCACACATTTTGCACCCCAAAATCCAAACTAAAACAAGAGCCATAACGTATGCAAAATGGTGCGCCTTTGGCAAACAGTTTATTTACCCGGACCGTTAGCGTTCATTGAAAAAGCGACACAACACATACAAACAGAGTATTTAATTTGACAACTAAACAATAAAAAAGATAAAAAAAATGCAACACAAGGGATTAATTTTAAGCGCATTACTCTTGTTAGGATTCGGACTGACAGGATTACAGGCACAGGAAGCAATGCTTTCCACAGGTGGCGATGCTTTGGGCAGCGGAGGTTCGGTAAGCTATTCCGTTGGACAGGTGGTTTATACCACAAATACCGGCACAAGCGGTTCAGTAGTACAGGGAGTTCAGCAACCGTATGAAATATCGGAAGTAACCGGACTGGAAGAAGCCAATGGAATAAATCTTATGGTTTCGGCATATCCAAATCCTACTACCGATTACCTTATATTGAGAATAGATGAACTTGATGTTTCAAATTTATCTTACCAAGTGCATGACATTAACGGGAAATTTTTGCAAAACGAGAAAATTAACAGCAACCAAACAAGAATTGCCTTGGGCAATCTTGTACCCTCAACCTATTTTATAAAAGTAATTCAAGGAAGTAAAGAAGTTAAAATATTTAAAATCATTAAAAAATAAGGAGGAATAAACAATGAGAAAGATATTTACAATTTTGGCGGCCGTATTATTAACAGTAAGCGTGTTTGCTCAATCGCCGGAAAAAATGAGCTATCAGGCAGTAGTTAGAGATGCCGATAATAATCTAGTAACAAATCAATCAGTAGGAATGCAAATAAGCATTTTACAAGGTGCGGCAGATGGCAGAGTCATTTACACCGAAACCCAAACACCAACCTCCAACGCAAACGGACTGATAAGTCTAGAAATGGGTGCAGGTGTATCCACCGATGATTTTTCTGCAATCAATTGGTCAACCGGACCCTATTTTATAAAAACCGAAACCGACCCAAAAGGAGGTACCCGCTATACTGTAGTGGGAACATCTCAAATATTATCAGTGCCCTATTCACTTTATGCTGACAATGCCAATAGATTAGATGGGGTACATGCAGCAGCATTTTCAACTACCGATCATGTTCATTCCGATTATGCTGCAAGTGATCATAGTCATGATCTATTGCCTGTGGCTTATGGTAATATCAGATACGATGCTACATTAGGTTTGCGTACTGTTAATGTAGAGAGTTGTGTTTGGAGTGATACTTACGACAGGTACGAAATAACCCTAAAGAACGGTTTTTATTATTCAATAGATGATGTTGCAGTGGTAACAATCTCCGGGAGTGCAAGTAGTTGCCCTGCAGGTACAGTAGCAAGACAAAGTTCTGTTTCAGGAAAACTATTGGTCTATATAGTCCAGGCAGATGGAACAAACAGACAATGTAGCTTTAGGTTTGTTGCTTATCAAGGTTTAGACGGATATTAATCCTTTGAAATAGAAACGAAACGCTAACACGCAATATAGTAAAAAGCGGTGAAGTGCTTAATTGGAGCGGATTTAATCCATTCCTACATCATCTCGGTTTGAGAGTAAATTACGCGCAATCCGCTTCATACCATATTGCCACCGTTAGGGGTCATATTTGGCTAATTAACTATGGAAAAGAAAGTATTGTATGTCTAGAACCAGAAAACTTGTTGGATCAATTATTATCCTCCTAGGTATAGTTATATACAGTTGTAATAATGTTAATCGGAGAAATGACTACTATTCAAATTCAGAAGAAATCTTAACACTTCTAATCGAGAATGTTTTAAATGATTCTGCACGTCAACCTTTCTACTTATCTCCCATTCTTGATACCATTCTTCCTGAGGGAGAAATCGCTAGCATGAGACTCATGCTAAAGTTGGACGATGAAGATATTTCAACTATGGATAGACACCATGAATCATATGGAAATGCTAAGTTAAAAGACCATATAAAAGAGACATTTCACAATTTGATTCTACATGAAAAGCCAGGTATCGGATCATATTACTATGTTCTTAATCCACCTTTATTTAATACAGCTTTCACTAAGTGCATTATATATTCGGCACAAATCGAAATATTGGAGCAGGATAACATTGTAGAATATCAATTTTATGAATTTGTTAAAATGAGAGAATGGGAATTGTCAAGAATTATGAAAAGAAAGTAATACGACCCCTAACAATGAACTGTGCTAAATTCCATTTGCCATGTCACACATTTTGCATCCAGAAAACCCAACTCATATGAGAGAAATTACGTATGCAAAATGGTGTGCCAATTGGCAAACGTATATTTACCCGGACCGTTAGGTAACATATCGTCAACCCAACAAAATGACTGAGAAAAGATCCAATAAGAAGTATAATAGTGTAGAAAGGCAAAGAATTACAAAGGACCGACTAAGTGAGGTATTTCCAGCTTTGATTGCATTTCTACTCCCATTTCTAATCATCCTGGTGGTCTTCTCTATGAAGAACGATACAGGAGTACTTTTTATAATACTTACCATTCTTTCCATAGGAATTGGTGTGGGTACTTTTCTTAACCTAACTAAAAAACATAGACTTGACCTATTAGAAGGGGTTGCTTATAGAATTCCAAAAGAAGTGCAGGAGATAATACATGATCAGAAAAGGCCTCAGCAAACCTCAAGCCTGGCCCTAGCCTTAGCGAGTCTATTTAAGCAGTTCAATGAGTTAGCTGACTACTACTATTTGAAAGTTGAGAACCGGAAGTACCAAATCACAGAAGAGGAATATCGAACCCTAAAAGGAATCTCTAGAGTATATATTGTCAGAGCAAAGCATACAGACCTATACCTCGGTTTTGAAATAATCTCAGAATAAATGAAACAATACGTTGCCTAGCAATAAATTCCATTTGCCATGTCACACATTATGCACCCCAATAACCAAACACAAATGAGACATATCACGTATGCAAAATGGTGTGCCATTTGGCAAACGTTTATTTACCCCAACCGTTATCGGCAATTAGATCCATGAGATCTGCAATTATTATATTAACGCTTCTCCACCTTTCTAGCTGCAACAACAGGCCTGATACAGTTGTAAGCTA
>JBDLIU010000434.1:0-3790 GCA_039714715.1 Bacteroidota bacterium | reverse complement strand
GAGAGTTAAATCCTGATATTACGCCACCTGATTTTTCTAAATTACCTAAAGATTTACAAGAACAGAAAAAAGCAGGATGGAAGACAAACACTAAAGCAACTCTCAAAAATTTTGCCGGTCAAAACTCAGGATATTATCCTCCTGATTGTAATGGAACAGTCGGAGCCGATTACTATTTTCAAGTAGTCAACACGACCTATGCCATTTATGATAAAGTAAGTGAAGCAGTTGTAGCCGGTCCTTCAAATCTTAATTCAATTTTTAACGCATCTTTACCCGGAGCAGGTTGTAATAACGGAGACCCAATTGTCTTATGGGATGAACATGCCAATAGATGGTTTTATGCAGAGTTTTCACTTTGCACTTCTAATGATTATATGTTAATAGCTGTGTCACAAACAGATGATCCGACCGGTTCTTGGTATTCATGGTCGTTTGATGTCGATGATATGCCCGATTATATGAAGTTTGGTATTTGGCAAGATGGCTATTATATGGCGACAAATACCTCACCAGGAAACGATGTCTATGTTTTTGAAAGAGATGTTATGATAGCAGGTGGTGCCAGTCCAACAATGATTGGGTTTGATAATCCAAACAGGCCCAGTACTTTTGATGGTTTTCACTGTATTTTACCTTTAGATAATGATAGTACTTGGGCTCCTACTGGTGATCCGGGGCAGTTTATTACCATTGCCGATAATGATCAAAGTAATCCGGCTGATGCCCTTTGGGTGTATGAATTAGATGCAGATTGGGTTACACCCGGTAATTCAACTTTTGCTCGAACACAAATTATTCCGGTTAATTCTTTTGCTGGTAATTTTACAGGAGATTGGAATAATATTCCTCAAAATGGCACTTCTCAACGGCTAGACGGTTTGTCTACAATTTTAATGTATAGAGCTCAATATAGAAATTTTGGAAGTTCACAACGATTAGTAGTAGCACATGCTATCGCCGAAGCATCTGATGAAGCAGCTTTACGATGGTACGAATTAGTAAATACAGGATCAGGATGGTCAATCAGGCAACAAAGCACCTATAACCCTGATAATATCAGTCGTTGGAATATGAGTATAGCTATGAACGGTAGTTATGAAATTGGAATTGGTTACTCTGTTTCTAATACTTCGATGTATCCGGGAATTAGATATATTGGGCAATCGGCAACAGCCAATGCCGCAGCTAATAATACTCTAGATATGGCTGAAACAACTATTTGGGACGGGTCTTATTCGCAATCGGGAATAAATCGATGGGGTGATTATAGTAATATTTCAATTGATCCGACAGATGATCATACTTTTTGGTACACTAATGAGTATGTAGCAATGTCTACACATGGTACACGAATAGCTTCTTTTCAGTTTTCGACACCTACCGGTGAACCAATTGCAAATTTCATAGCTGATGATGTTAATCCGGTACAAGGACAAACAGTTGCTTTTACCGATTTATCAACTAATACTCCAACTTCTTGGGCTTGGTCATTTAGCCCGGCTACTATTACCTATGTAGGCGGAACAGATGCAGCTACACAAAATCCACAAGTAACTTTTGATGCTACAGGTTTATATACCGTAACATTAATCGCAACAAATGCAGATGGTAGCGATGATGAAATAAAGGTAGATTATATCAATGTTACTACTTGTCAAGACCCTACTAATCTAAATGCAACAACTATTACTTCAACAAGTGCCGACTTAAATTGGACTGCCGGAGTAGCCGAAACCAGTTGGAACATTGAATACGGATTACAGGGATATACTCAAGGAACAGGTACCCAAATAAATGGCGTTACAAATCCCTATACTTTATCAGGTTTAACTCTTAACACCTCCTATGATTATTATGTGCAAGCAGACTGTAGTTCAGGTTATACTAGCAATTGGGTGGGGCCATTTGCTTTCACAACTACATCTTGTGCTTATTGTTATTCATGGGGAAACACAATTTACGACACTAGTACTACAAGAGTTATTTTTAACACAATAGATAATTCTTCTGCTAAACCAACAGATGGAAATGGAAATGCTTATTCAGATTATACAGCTACCTCAACAGATGTTTACTTAAATAATTCATATGATTTGTCCACTTATGTCAATACAGCAGGTAACTATTGGGTCTACACAAAAGCATGGATTGATTGGAATCAAGATTGTGATTTTGACGATGCCGGTGAAGAATACGATCTAGGAAGAATCAAGAATAAAGTAAATGCACAAACCAATAATTCTCCTCTCAGTATAACTGTTCCACTCACAGCTACTCTCGGAAATACAGTTTTACGAGTTTCTACAAAATTCAATTCGTATGCAACCGCTTGCGAAATCGATTTTGATGGCGAAGTTGAAGACTATACACTAAACATACTATTTGCTTGTACAGGAGATACCAAAACCTGGGATGGAAGTGTTTGGTCTCCTCCCGGAGAACCAAATAACACAAATCCGATTATTATTGATGCAGATTACAATACAAGCATTGCAAATATTGAAGCTTGTGAATGCCAAGTCAATGCAGGTGTTACTCTAACCGTTGAAGCGGGTGATTATATATCAGTTGAAAATGCTATTGTCAATGAAGGCATGATTATTATCAACCACGAAGGTTCATTGGTTCAGACTGATGATGCAGGGGTAAATAGCGGTACAGGTTCGTATAATATCCATAAGACCACTCGCCCATACACCGAGTATGACTATACCTATTGGTCATCACCTGTCATTGGTGAAACAATAGGAAATGTATTTAACACTCATTCTTCTGTGCTTCAACAACCAACAGGTATTGGATTCTCAAATTTAAATAATCATAGTTTAATGAGTAATATTTTTTGGTTTGACACCTCAGAATTTTTAGATTCAGATGGTGACACTTTTGATGATAATCTAAATGATTGGATATTTGCTCCTGCTTCTGAGGTAATGCCACATGGAAGAGGTTATATAGCAATGGGAGCGGGTTCAGACTGGCCTTTTAATACAAATTTTGCAACAGAATTGGTACAAAGTGTCTATTTTGAAAGTAGCCAAATTAATAATGGCTTATTTACTTACACTCTTGAATTAGATGGTGGTGTAGATGGTTTTAATAATCAGAATCTAGTTGGAAACCCATATGCATCAGCAATTGATTTACAACTTTTAAGAAATGATGCTGATAACAACGATGTTGGTAGCAATACAGGGAAAATTATTGGAGAAACAGCCTATTTTTGGTCACACGACACACAAATAACGGCAGGCGGTGGACCTTGGGCGTATAATTTTACTAATGCAGATTATGCGACACTTAATATCCCATCTAACACAGGAAGTGCTGCTCATTCATTGAAGCCAACAATTTACCTAGCATCTTGTCAATCTATTATGCTAGAAGCAAACTATGCAGAAGAATTAACCTTTAAGAACAGTATGCGTGTAACTCAGAATAACGGTAATTTTTTCAATCCGTTTAATACTCAAGATGATAAGTTATGGCTTAATATGACCGCCTCTGATGGACTTTTTAGACAATTAGCTATTGTATTTATTGACGGTGCAGATGATTCTATTAATGAATATGATAGTAAAAAAATACTGCTTTATAATGAAGCAGATTTTTATTCATTGGCTAACGGTTCAGCAGATAGATTGGTTATTCAAGGACTTGCACCTTTTAGTGAAGAGAAGGTAGTTTCTCTCGGACTAGAAATTCTCACCTTAGGGAATTACGCAATAGATATTGACCATGTTGAAGGCGTTTTTAACACGCAAAACATCTATCTAAAAGACTATAA